>JAJYAH010000104.1 GCA_021779635.1 Pseudomonadota bacterium
CGATTCGACCGCTTGCCATCTCGCTTTGGCCGAGGCAGCAGCTTCAATTCACACTTGCCATCGCCGCGCCATCAACCATGATCCTTCGGGTACGGGAGGGCGGCTCCCGCATCGCTTTAAGGCAGAACCTTCGAGGCGGAATAAATGGCCATTGCAGCATTGTCCGGCTGGACCAGCGAACAAAAGCACGTCGTTGCGGCAAGTTTTCTCGGCTGGTCGCTGGATGCTTTCGATTTCTTCCTTCTGGTGTTCGTGCTGAAGGACATTGCCGCGGAATTCCATACCGATATATCGAACGTCACGCTGGCGATCCTGCTGACGCTGGCGATGCGTCCCATCGGCGCCTTCATTTTCGGCCGCGCCGCCGACCGCTGGGGCCGCCGCCCAACCCTGATGGTCGACATCCTGCTTTATTCGATGCTCGAATTCGCATCGGGCTTTGCGCCGAGCCTGACCGTGCTGATCATTTTGCGGGCGCTCTACGGCATCGCGATGGGCGGCGAATGGGGTGTCGGGGCGTCGCTCACCATGGAGACGATCCCGCCGCATGCCCGCGGCTTCGTCTCCGGCCTGCTGCAGTCGGGTTACCCGGCCGGCTACTTCATGGCCTCGATCGTCTACGGCGCACTTTTTCCGTATATCGGATGGCGCGGCATGTTCATGGTCGGCGTGATTCCCGCGCTGCTCGTGCTTTACATTCGCCGCAACGTCCCGGAATCGCCAAGCTGGAGCAAGGAGGCGGCGGTCGAACGCGGCAGCACCTTGTCGGTCCTGAAATCACACTGGCGCCTCGGCATCTACGCCGTGGTGCTGATGACCGCGTTCAATTTCTTCAGTCACGGCACGCAGGATCTCTACCCGACATTCCTGCAGGTCGAACACAAATTGTCCCCGCACGCGGTCGGCATCATCGCCGTGATCTATAATATCGGCGCCATCTGCGGCGGCATCCTGTTCGGCACGCTGTCCGAGCGTTTCGGGCGGCGGCGATGCATCATCATTGCCGCGCTGCTCTCCTTGCCGGTGATCCCGCTATGGGCCTTCGCGGACAGCCCCGCGATGCTCGCGATCGGCGCCTTCCTGATGCAATTCACCGTGCAGGGCGCCTGGGGCGTGGTGCCGGTGCATCTCAACGAGCTGTCGCCGGACACCGCACGGGGGACGTTTCCCGGATTCGTCTATCAACTGGGCAATCTGATCGCATCCGTGAACGCGACGCTGCAGGCCGTCATCGCCGCGCATTTCGGCGGAAATTACGGCTTCGCACTTGCGGCGGTGGCGGGCTCGGTGGCGCTCGTGATCGCGGTATTGACGGCCGTCGGTACCGAAGCCAAGGGTGTCGTCTTTGCCAAGGCGAAAGCTGCCGCGGCATAGATTGCCTGGAACCTTTACGTCCGGTTCAATATTATTCGCGACCAACGGAAGGCGAAGTCCACATGAACGAGCGACTTGAGACGCTGAAGAAGGCGCGCGAGCGCATGGCCGACGACCGTGACGCCTTCGCAAAAACCCTGGCCGCGCCGTTCGACCGCGACAAGGCGGAGCGGGCGCGGATCAAATTCATCGAGACCCAGGTACTGATCGACGCCATCGACCGTGCCATCGAAGGCGAGCGAACCGGGCCCGCCGCCCCGTAAACGCGCTTGGGTCCATCCTGGCCGATCAGCTCTGGCAGCAGGCGGTCGTGGTTGCGGCCGGCTGGTATTGGTCGCGCAGCCGCACCCAGTCCATCGAATACGGCAGGCCCTCTTCGTGGCGGCCCATCGGCGTCAGGTCGAGATAGTGGTAGGCGGCATTCATCATGTCGAGCCCGCGGGCGAAGCACGAATAAGTGTGGAAGATGTTCCCGGCGTCGTCGCGGAAGAACACGCTGATGCCGGGCGCGTCTTCGATCCCGAAACCGGCGGTTCCGAAATTGTAGACTTTGTCGCCCCGCTGGATTTCATCCGGCGTAAATGAAACTGCGTAATCGTAATTGAAATCGCTGGCCGCCGAGGACAGCCAGTTGAAGGTCCAGCCCATCCGCGCCTTGAACGCTTCAAGCTTCGGCAAGGGCGCGCGCGAGATCGCGACCAGCGTGGTGTCGCGCGCGGCGAGATGGGGAACCATCCGCTCGAATCCATCCGCCCAGAACGAGCAGCTTTTGCAGCCTTCTGACCAATCGAGCGCGAACATGAAATGCTGGACCACGAGCTGGCTTCGTCCGGCGAACAGATCGGCGAGGGTCTGTTGGCCGCCCGGTCCGTCGAAGATGTAGCTCTTGTCGACCTTGACCCAGGGCAGCGCCCGACGCTCGGCGCTTAGCCGGTCGCGTGCCCGCGTATATTCCTTCTCGTGGGCCAGATGTGCTTTCCGTGCGGCAATCCAATCTTCACGCGAGACGATTTGGTGCGGTTGCATGACGGGCTCCTGCGTTTGAGACATTTCAGGCGACATATTTTTCAAGCTTGTCGAGCGTTCCGATCCATCCGCTCTCGTGGCCGTCCCGCGCGGCCTGATCGAACAGTTGCTCATGGTGCAGGGTCAGCAGCGTGCCGTCGCCGTCAGGCTTCAGCGAGACCGTCACCTGCGATTCGCGTTCGGGAGTCGAATGCCACGCCCAGCTGAAGGACAAGCTCTGGTTCGGCACCATCTCGCGATAGACGCCGGCGACTTCGTGATGCTCGCCGTCCTGCATCTTGAAGCTGACCCGGTATCGGCCACCGATCCGCGCATCGATGTCGGCCCGCACCGAGCCGGCGACGACCTGCGAGGGCCCGAACCAGCGGGCTATTTTTTCCGGATCGGTCCACGCCGCGTAGACTTTCGCCGGCGAGGCATTGAGACGACGTTTGAGGGTGAGGCTCGGTCGGGTGACGACACCGGCGGCAGCGCTTGATTTGGTGGCCATTTTTCTTCCTCCACAAAAGCGGCAAGGCGGTCGAGACCTTCGGACCAAAAGCGCTGGTAGCGGTTGAGCCAGTCCATCGCCTGCTCCATCGGCCCGGCAGTCAATCGGCACGCCACGACACGGCCGGTCTTTGCGCGCGCGATCAGGCCGGCATCCGACAGCACGTCGAGATGCTTCATGATCGCGGGCAGCGACATCGCGAACGGTTGCGCCAGATCGCTCACCGAAACACTGTGCTGGCCCTCGAGCCGGGCCAGCAGCGCTCGCCGCGTCGGGTCCGCGAGCGCGGCGAATGTGCGGTCCAGGGCCTGATCGTTATACTTAACCATGTGGTTTAGTATAGACGCGGCCTGTCCAAAGTCAAGCCGCGCGGCCGGCAAACCCGCGCGACCGCCATTCCGTTCGTTCTTCAAGTTGCATTCGTATGGTTGAACTGACCCGGACTCGCGTTGTAACAACCAAGGCCCGATACGGCCCATGCGGCCCGCCGCGCATCGACCCGCGACGAAAGGATTAATCCATGTCTGTCACTGTCAACGCGCTCGATCATCTGGTCATCAACGTCTCGGACGTCGCACGTTCCACCGAGTGGTATCGAAAGATACTCGGTATGGAGGTCAAGATGTTCGATCCGGGTAACGGCAAGCCGCCTCGGACCTCGCTGATCTTCGGGAGCCAGAAAATCAATGTGCGGCCGCGTGACGCCGACAAGGTCGAGTGGTTCACCGCGGACCATGAAGCCGCGGGCAGTGACGATCTGTGCTTTCTCACCGCGGCCACACCGGAACAGGTGGTCGCGCATCTGAAGGCGCAGGGCGTAGCGATCGAGGAGGGTCCGGTGGCGCGGCAGGGCGCGCGCGGTATGTTGCGGTCGGTCTATTGCAGGGATCCCGACGGCAGCCTGATCGAAATATCGTCGTATCCGGACGGCGCATCTTGACGGGCGTCACGGCGGCGCCCTGATATGAACAGGCAAGAGCAGCCGGCAAGGCTGCATGGGAGGATAAATGTCGAATTCACAGGCAGCGCCGGGCGTGGTCGGGCCATTCGCGGGACTTGACGTGCCATGGCTGCTGCGGCTACGGGCCGAAATCCGCGGCGATCATCCGTTTCTGATCTGGGCGCCGTTCGATGCGCCGGCGCGGATCTGGCGCTACGGCGAATTTCATGATCGGGTCGGCGCGCTCGCCGCGGGCCTTGCCAGGCGCGGCGTCAAGTCCGGCGAGTTCGTGCTGATCCATCTGGATAACTGCATCGAAGCCTTGCTGGCCTGGTTTGCCTGTGTCGAACTCGGCGCCATCGCCGTCACCACCAACACCCGCTCCGCGCCCGCCGAAATGGAATACTTCGCCGGACATTGCGGCGCGGTTGCCGCGATCACCCAGCCTGCCTATGCCGATATGATCGCCGCGCATTGCCGAGGCCTGCGCTGGCTTGCGGTGATTTCGCACGACGCCGGCGCCAGGCCCGCGCAAGGCACCGCCGCACCCCGCGGCGACGCGTTCGATACGCTATTCGCCGACAGCGCCGATCGGCCGCGCCGCGCGAGCGATCCGCTGGCACCGTGCAGCGTGCAATATACCTCCGGCACCACGTCGCGCCCAAAGGCGGTGCTGTGGACCCACGCCAATGCGCTGTGGGGTGCCAAGGTCAATGCGGCGCATCAGGACTTGCACGCCGGCGACGTGCATCAAACCTACCTGCCGCTGTTTCACACCAACGCGCTGGCCTATTCGATGCTGGCGAGCCTGTGGGTCGGCGCTACTTGCGTCGTCCAGCCGCGGTTCTCCGCCAGCCGGTTCTGGAATGTCGCCGCCGAGCATGGCTGCACCTGGACCTCGACGATCCCGTTCTGCATGAAAGCACTGCTGGAGCGCGAGATCCCGAAGCAGCATACGTTCCGGCTCTGGGGCACGGCGGTTTGCGAGCCGCCGGCCTTCGCCGCCTTCGGGGTCAAGATCATCGGCTGGTGGGGCATGACCGAAACCATCACCCACGGCATTA
The DNA here is from genome assembly GCA_021779635.1 of Pseudomonadota bacterium. The sequence goes on from JAJYAH010000104.1 coordinate 4,895, forward strand.
TCGGCGAGGTCGACCAGCCCAATATGCCGATGGCGATCGGCCGCCCCGCGGCTGAATACGCTATCCGCGTCACCGGCGACGACGGCGCGCCGACACCGCGAGGCGGCACAGGCAATCTCCTGATCAAGGGCGTGCCCGGACTGTCGCTGTTCAGCGAATACCTGCACAACGAAAAGGCCACCCGCGAGAGCTTCGACGAGCATGGCTATTTCATCACCGGCGATCGCGTCACGCTGCTCGACAACGGCTACATCCGGTTCGGCGACCGCGCCAAGGACATGCTGAAGGTCGGCGGCGAGAACGTCGCAGCCTCCGAGATCGAGCAGGTGGTCGCCATGGTGCCCGGTGTGCGCGAGGCCGCAGTGGTTGCGAAAAAACACCCGATGCTCGACGAGGTGCCGGTGGTGTTCATCATTCCGCTAGCCGGCGTCTCGAGCGCGCCGCCGGAATTGCACGACACCGTGATGGCCGCCTGCCGAACCGGACTGGCTGATTTCAAGGTGCCGCACGAAATCCGCCTGGTCGATGAGATGCCACGTTCGACGCTGGAGAAGGTGGCCAAGGCGGAGTTGCGGAAGCTCTTGGGGTGAGGCCTCTCCGGATCATTCGATCTCGATAGCTCTACGGCCTCCGCCTCAGAGCCCGCTCTGTTCCGATTGAATCGGAACAGAGGCTCTATCTCTCTATTTTGACGCGTTTTCTTCGCGCGAACCGGCATCCACTTCGCTGGAAAACGCTCTAGTTCAGCTCGAAGCGGATCGGCAGCGATTTGGGTCCGTTGACGAAGGTGGCCTGCGTCATCTTCACCTCGCCATCGAGCGCGATCGACTTCAGGCGCGGCAACAATTCCTCGAACAGGATTCGCATTTCCATCTTGGCAAGGTACTGCCCAAGGCAGAGATGGGCGCCATAGCCGAATGCGACGTGCCGGTTCGGCTTGCGGTCGGAGCGGAACGTGAACGGATCCTCGAAGACGTCCTCGTCGCGGTTGCCGGACGCATAGCACAGCATCAGCCAGTCGCCCTTGGCGATCTTGCGGCCGCCCAGTTCGGTGTCGGCGGTCGCCGATCGCATGAAGGTCTTCACCGGGGTCATCCAGCGAATGGCTTCGTCGACCAGGCCCGGAATCAACGCCGGATTGGCCTTGACCTTGGCAAACTCTTGCGGATTTTCGGCCAGTGCCCAGACCGCGCCCGCCGTCGACGACGAGGTGGTATCGTGGCCGGCGGTGGCCACGATCATATAGTAGCTTGTCATATCGAGGGGCGGCAGATACGCGCCGTTGATCTTGCCGTTTGCGATCACGGTGGCAAGGTCATCCTTCGGATTGGCGCGCCGGTCCTCGGTGATCTTGCCGAAATAAGCCCCGAAATCATTGACGATCGACACGATCATTTCGGAAAACTGTTCGGGGCTAAGTTGTTCCCTCACCCGCGCGGTGTCGGGATCCTGTGGTCCGAACAATTCCTGGGTGAGCTTGAGCATCCTCGGTTCGTCCTTTTCCGGCACACCGAGAATTTCCATGATGACATGCAACGGATATCCGAGCGCGATGTCGGCCACGAAATCGCAGCGACCGCCATGCGCCACCATGCGCTCGACGGCGCCGCGCGCAATGGTGCGGACCCTTTCCTCGAATTTTCCGAGATTGACCGGCATGAACCAGGCCTGCGTCAATGCACGATATTTGGGATGATCGGGCGCGTCCATCTGAACCAACGAGCGCACCAGGTTCGGTCCGCCGGTGATTTTGCGCACCCGCTCCTCAAACGCCTTCGTCGTCAGCGTGGTGGGGCGGTCCGCATTATGGAAAAGATCGTTCTGCCGGCTGATGGTCTGGATGTGGGCGTGTCTGGTTACCACCCAGAACGGATCGAACCCCTCCACCCGCGCAACGCCGAGCGGATTGTTGGCCCGAAGCCAACGATAGGCATCATGAAGGCGATGGTCGGCATAGGCCGCCGGATTCACCAGCGTCGCGGCAATGTCGGCCGGAAGGTCGATTTCGATGGTCGCGCTCACAATCGCACCCTCCGGTTCTCGTGGCGCGAACGTCTCGCGCCGGTGAATGAATGATCAATCACGATTATTGCCGCAGGACCGTTGGAACATTAATTCCCAGGCAACCGGCGCGAATCCGTCAGCGATTTAAGGCAGATCATGTTGCAACCGATCGGGGAGGGCTTGCGTCCAGCCGCTGAGCCCTGCCTCGAAAAAATCCGCCGGAAGCAGTGCTCCCGGCGGATCATTGTTGTCGCGTTCGCCCTCACCGCCTCTGGCGCGATCGGCAGCGGGCCAAGACCTCGCTGAGCGCTCAAAAGGATGCGAAGGCTACCGGGCGGAAAGCCTGAAGCAGATGCTGGTCGAGCTGGCCGACCATATCTTCCATCATCGAAAACGCTCTGGCGTGGGTATATTCCAGCCGATAGGCACGCTTCTCGACGAGTGCCGCATAGATATCCACGATCGTTATCAGGCGCACGATGTCGCTGATCTGATTGCCGCGCAGGCCATGGGGATATCCGGTGCCGTCAAGGAATTCATGATGGTGCAGGACCACATCCAGCATCTCCGGCGGGAAGCCGCCCTGAGCTGCGAGTACGTCGTAGCCGAGATCCGGATGCTTTCGAATCTCGTTCATTTCCTCTTCGGTCAGCTTTTCCGGCTTGTCCAGAATCGCCACGGGAATGTACGCCTTGCCGACATCGTGCAGCAGGGCAGCGCGAGCCAAACGGCGCTGGTCGTCCTCGCGCATGCCGAGATGCTGTGCGAACGCCACAGCGAAGCCTGTTACGAACAGGCAGTGGCGGAAGCTGTCGGTGTGATGGCAGCCCACCACCGTCAGCCATTCGCGCAACGAGGAGTGCTTGATGGCCTTGAGAATCTTGTTTTCGGCCTGCACGATGTCGCTGAACGTCAGCGGAACTCCCGCCGGAAGCTTCTCGAATATCTTGACCATCACCTCGTGCGCGGCGGCGACGCCTCTGTTCAAGGCCTTGCCGCGATCCGTCACATCGAAGCCGTGGGTGTCCGGAAATGCGGCGTGGATGCGTTGCAGAATTCCTTGTGCATCGAACGGCCGCGCTATCGTGTCCGTGGCCCCCAGTGCCCAGGCCTGCATCGACCCATGATGCAAAGCGTCGGCGAGAACAAACAGCCTCGGCATCGAGCGGTAGGCTTCGGCCTGCAGCTTGTTGCGAACCCGCTGGACGCTCTCGGCCGAGCGCAGATTGATATCGACCACGATCCCTGAAAAGTGACCAGCGGGAGTGTCGGGGATCTCCGACGTCGAGATGGTATCCACCTCGCCCACGGATTTCAGAATGCTGGCCAATTCGCCACTTCGATCGCTCCGATCGGATGCCAGGAGCAGCCGGCGTTTGGACGAAGACGTGTTCGCTTGAGTTGTCATGAATCCTCTTTGCTGGCTGCGGTGGTGCAGGCAAAGACTACCGGATAACGGGTTCCCCAAGGCTTAAGGGGTATTATGAATGCAGTTCTGTGGTTGCCCCTAAAAGTTTAACGATAGCAAGCCTCGTCGATCTGCCAGCTAGAGCATGATCCGGAAAAGTGGGTACCGGTTTTCCGAAAAAGATCATGCTCGAACAAAAAGATAGAGCGAGATGGCGATTCGACGAAAAGCCATCTCGCTCTAGCGGCTGAATTGGCGCCAAAAAAAACCGCCGGAGGCAATGCCCCCGGCGGATCGTTGTTGTCGCGTGCGGCGGGCTTACGCCTTCATGTTCGCCTTCACCGCCTCTGCCGTGATCGGCAGCGAGCGGACGCGGGCGCCACACGCATTGAAGATCGCGTTGGCGAGCGCGGGAGCAACCACCGTCACCGCCGGTTCGCCGACGCCGGTGGCGTGTTCGCCATTGGCGATGACGCTGATGGCGACTTCCGGCAGCTGACTCATCCGCAACGGCGTGTAGGTGTCGAAGTTGGTCTGTTCGATACCGCCGTTCTTCAACGTCGCCTTCTCGTACAGTGCAAGCGAGACCCCCCACAATGCCGCGCCCTCGACCTGGGCACGGATATTGTCGGGATGCACCTGGGTGCCGACGTCGGTAGCCACGGTCAGCTTCTTGACCTTGACCTCGCCGGACGGCGCAACCGCGACATGGGCCACACATGCGGTCCAGCTTGCGGTCGCTCTTTCCTGTGACGAGACGCAGGCAACGCCCATACCCTCGCCCTTCGGAAGTTGTATGGTGCCGTAACCCGCCAGGCCCATCGCAGCGAGCAAGGTGTTGCGCAGGCGTTGTGCGCCACCGGCATTGGCGCCGGCACCGTCCAACATGCTGATACGATACTGCGCGGGATCCTTGCCGGCGGCATGGGCGATCTCGTCGATCATGCTTTCGACCGCCCAGAAGGTCCAGCCCGGTGCAACCGACCGCAGCTGCCCCGACGGGGTGGCGCTCTGCGCCATCTCGTTGAGGATGGCGCGGACGTTGTGATTGGGCACGGAATAGAAGAAGTCCGCACCATTCACCGTGAACGCATCAAGCCGCTGGTCTTTCTTGTCGACCGAAGGCGACAGGAAGTCCGGGATACCCCAGCGCTTGGTCGGCCACGCGCTGACCACGTCGTGATTCATCGCGATCAGCTTGCCGTCGCTGTCGACACCGGCCTTGACCTTCTGGAACGTCAGCGGACGCGAGAAGTCCATGGTCATGTCGTCTTCGCGCGAATAGATCACCTTGACCGGTTTGCCGACGGCCTTCGCCGCCTGCACCGCGGGGACCGTCATGTCGCCGTCCAGTCGCCGGCCAAAGCCGCCGCCCAGATACATCTGATGCATCACCACGAATTTGGGATCGACGCCGGCAGCTCCGGCCGCGATCGCGCCGGAGCGCGTTGCGAACTGGTTGCCGGTATAGAGGTGCCAGATGTCCCCCTGCTGTTGCGCGGTGGCGTTCATCGGTTCCATCGGCGCATGGATGTTGATGTTGGTGGTGTATTCCGCCTCCAACACCTTCGCCGCCGTACCAAGTGCCGCAGCGGTGTCGCCATTCTTGACAAAGAACAAACCGGAGTCGTCGAGGCCCTGTAAACGCTTGGCCTCGGTGAGCAGCGATTCGCTCGACAGCTTGGCGTTGGGCCCGCCCTCGTACGTCACCTTGAGAACTGCGGCAGCCTTCTTGGCATTGGCATAGGTATTGGCGATCACCACGACCCAGCCCGTCGTCGTCATGGTCTTGTCGTCGAGGGTGACAGCCTTGATGAAGCCCGGCACCTTCATCGCCGCGCCGTCATCGACCGACTTGACCGTCGCGCCGTAGCGCACCGGAGGCATCACGACCTTGCCGTACACCATACCCGGCAGCATGACGTCGATGCCGTATTTGGCCGTACCGTTGGTCTTCGACGGAATGTCGAGCTGTGGAACCGAAACACCGATCATGGTGTACTGATCGGCGGTCTTGAGCTTGATCGCCTTGAGTTCGTCGGGCGTAAAGGTCTTGGTGGCCTTGCCGCTCTTGACGATTTCCGCGAACGTCATCGACTTCTTGGACTTCGGATGCGTAATCGTGGAGTCCCTGACGACCAGTTCGCCGGCAGGCACACCCATCGAGGCTGCCGCGGCTTCCGTCAGCGCAATCCGCCCCGCGGCACCGGCACGGCTCATCGCATCGAAGTTCATCATCGTGCTCCAGCTGCCGCCGGTAATCTGCGCGCCGAGCACGGGGTCGTTGAACTTCGGATCGTTGGACGCGAGTTGAACCCGCATGTCCTTCCAGTTCGACCCAAGCTCCTCGGCAATGATCTGAGCCATGGTCGAGGCAATGTGCTGGCCCATGTCGGCTTTGCCGCATGTGACCGTGACAATCCCGTCCGGCGCAATCGAGTACCAGACGCTGGGATCGAAGTTGCCGGTTGCGGCGAACGCCTGGTCGGCGCCGAGCAGGCCGGGAACTGCGGAATAGCCGAGCGCAAGACCTGCGGCGGCGGTACCGACGAGAAACGAGCGGCGGCTGAGATCAGTGGGCTCGCTCTGCGAGATTTTCACGTGCGTATTCATGTTGCTCTCCGATCGGTGGCCGTGGACGCAGTGCGCATTTCGGAGGCAGCGCGCATGATGGCTTTCTGGATGCGCGAATAGGTCATGCAGCGGCAGAGGTTGCCGTCCATGTGCGCCACCACTTCTTCCTTGGTCGGATTGCTGTTCTTGGCGAGCAGCGACGCCGCCTGCATGATCTGCCCGGACTGGCAGTAACCGCATTGCGGAACCTGCTCGGCGATCCACGCTTTCTGCAGCGGATGATCGCCCTTGGCGCTGAGGCCTTCGATAGTCGTGATTTTCTTGCCAACCGCATCGCTGATCGAAGTCTGGCAGGACCGCACAGCTTCGCCATTGAGATGCACGGTGCAGGCGCCGCAAAGGCCGGCGCCACAACCAAATTTGGTACCGGTCTTCTGCAATTGCTCGCGGATGGCCCACAACAGCGGCGTATCGTGCGCCGCCTCGACGGACATATTCCGTCCGTTTATGTTGAGAGTAGGCATTGTCTCTTCCCCTGCCGGTGCATGATGCCGCTTACGGCGACAACTCACGTTTAGCCAATGGTCTGGCACCCACCGGATCGGTGCCGACTTGGGCGCAGAATGATCGGGTTCCGTTCTAGAGGCAATCTAAATTAAGTTTGTGCGTTGCGGCAAAACCCGGTCCTAAAGTTGTAGGTGGATTCTGCTTTCACCCATCGCGGAAACCGCGATCTCCGCCTTCAAGTTGCGAAGTCTCCTCGATGACCGTCTCGCGGAGCATTGCCGTGAAGCGGACCGGGCAATCTGTTTCCTTGTTTTGAAGCGCTTTCTTATGCGAACCGGTATCCACTTCGCTGAAAAACGCTCTAAGGTCGCGACCGGACAAGTTGGGAAACCGCGATGCCAAAGATCAATCGTGACGGGGTTGGTGTCTATTATGAGGTTCATGGCAGCGGTCCTCCGCTGTTGCTGACCCACGGCTATTCATCGACATCGGAGATGTGGAAGGGCCAGATCGAGGCGCTGTCGAAACATCACAAGCTCGTCTTGTGGGACATGCGCGGCCACGGCCGGTCCGACTACCCCTCTGATCCCGCGGCTTATAGTGAAGCGTTGACGGTGGCGGACATGGCCGCGCTGCTCGACGAGGTCGGTGCGAACCGCGCCATTGTCGGCGGACTTTCGCTCGGGGGCTACATGTCGCTGGCGTTTTATCGCGCGCATCCGGAGCGCGTCCGCGCGCTGCTGATCATCGATACCGGGCCGGGCTTCAAGAAGGACGACGCCCGCGAAACCTGGAACAAGCGCGCTCACGACACCGGCGACCGCTTCGAGCGCGAAGGCCTTGCGGCTCTCAAATCCGCCAGCCGCGAACGCTCGATGGTCAGTCATCGCGATGCGTCGGGTCTGGCACGCGCGGCGCGCGGCATGCTGACCCAGCGCGATGCGCGCGTCATCGAACTGCTTCCGAATATCAAGGTACCGTCGCTGGTGGTTGTCGGCGCCGATGATGCGCCGTTTCTCGCAGCCTCCGACTACATGGCGGCAAAAATTCCCAGTGCGCAAAAGGTCGTGATTCCGGCCGCCGGCCACGCCGTCAACATTGATCAGCCGCAGGCGTTCATCGAGGCCGTGCTGCCGTTCCTCGACGGCCTGCCGGGCAGCGCCATTCCGTAAAAGCGGGCCTGGCCATGATTGGGCTGGTGTAGGGTGCGCGATGGCTGATGGCGGTTTCCGTCGCATGTCGGACAACGGTCCAGTGCAATCAGATCTCAACAAATGGATGACCCGTGGGACACGATATCAAGCTGACGGCTTCGGACAATTTTCAACTGGGCGGCTATCGTGCCGATCCCGCAAGTACGCCCAAGGCGGCGGTGGTGGTGATCCAGGAGATCTTTGGCGTCAATCACCACATTCGCGCGATCTGCGATCGTTTCGCGGGCAACGGCTATGTCGCCATCGCGCCGGCGATCTTCGACCGCATCGAGCCGAATTTCCAGTCCGGCTATTCGCCGGATGAGGTGGCGGTGGCGCGTAAATTCGTGGCCAATCCCGACTGGACGGCGATGCTGCGCGACAGCCAGGCCGCCATCGATGCGGTGAAGGATGTCGGCCCGGTCGGCATCATCGGCTTTTGCCTTGGCGGCAGCGTCGCCTATGCCGCAGCGACCAAATTGTCGGGCCTGTCCGCGGCGATCGGCTATTACGGCAGCGCCATCGTCCGCTTCGCCGACGACGCGCCGAAGGTGCCAACCCAGCTTCATTTCGGTGAAAAGGACGCGGGCATTCCGCTCAGCGACGTCGATATCATTCGCACCAAGCGGCCCGACCTCGAGATCCACGTCTATCCTGGTGCACAGCACGGCTTCAACTGCGATGAACGGGCGAGTTACGACCCCACCAGCGCCGGCATCGCCAAACAGCGCAGCCTCGACTTTTTTGCCAGGCATTTGAAGAAATGATTTTACGAGGCCATTCCGGGATGGTCCGAACGAGCAGACTTCAGATGTGCAATTGCACATCTGAAGCTCGCTATCGCGCCCCGGTATGACGAAGTCCTGCGTACTCCGTCAGAACCAGCGCTCGCCGACAAAGACGGTGTCGCCGGGGCTGACGGGGGTGCCGAGCGGCACCACATAGCGGGATGAACCGGAGGCATCGGTGTGGG
>JAJYAH010000857.1 GCA_021779635.1 Pseudomonadota bacterium
TCCTTGACGGCCGCGACGATACTTGATGTCGCCTGTTTCCAGTTGAGTCTCAGGTCAACCTGTAGTCCGGCTGCGTTGGACTCGACCGTCACGCGACATCGCATGCCGCGCCAACTGATGCCGGTAATCGTGGCGGCGACGGCGGCCTCGCCACGCTCCACGACAAGCTCGGGGATGACACATTCCTGGAGGCTGATGCCCCCATGCGCATATTCCGTGTTCGCAACGAACGAGCCGATCCCCTGCGGCGAAGCGATGCGCAAAATGGGGTTCCAGTACCAAGGGTAAGTCGGAATATCCGGGGTCGAGCCGCCCTTTACCGCCGCGCACCGCGACCATTTGGTGGCGACCAGGTGCGGTGAGAGTTCCACTTTGGGCAAGCCGCCAGGCAGCAGCAGCCACCCGTGGTCCGTGACGACACGGACACGGCTCCATCCGGCGGTCAGCAGGGCGCTGATACGATCGACCAGCGCATCGATTTCCGGATCTATCTGGCGGACGAGCAGGGCATTGAGAGAATGTCCCAGGGTGTCAAGCTTGCCGGTCTCCGTCCAACCGCCGCCGTCGCTGCTGACGGCCATGCTCGCCTGTTCGTCATCGAGAATCGCGGTGCCGGCGCGGGCCATCGCATCGCGAAGCCGCGATGCCGTCGCGGGTTGGCCGTTGGTCGTGATGACGGGCGCGAAGTCCTCTGCGTCGGTCTTGCCTGAGCACGAGCCATGCGCCGGGGAGGCGACCGGCTTCGCGGTCGCCGTGACGGTGGGGATCGGCGCAATGCGATGCGCCATCCGCACTCGGAAGCCCCGCGCCTCGAGGCGTTCCTGAAGGATGGCGCCGATATCGAACCGAAGGCCATCCGCGAAAAGAACGCAGGCATCGCGCTCCGCGATGACGGAAGCCGTGAGCTTGCGCGGGTCTACGCCTGGCGCGGACATCAATTCCTGAAATCGACGCGCCGAGCGATCGAGCCAGGGCTCGTAAAGGGCGCGGACGACCTTGGTGACAAGGATGCTCTCTCCGCCTTGCCTGAGGCGGCTGAGGGCGTCGAGCGCCGCGCGGTCGCACTGCCAGCCGTGCGCTGCATAGTCTGCCGCCATGGCCTCGGCGGTGGACCCTCCGAGTGGAACCTTGGCTGCCTTGGCCAGCTTGCCGAGCGGCTCGAGCGCGATCGCGTAGGGACTTTCCCCGAGTTGGGCCCAAACCCAGCCTCGTCGCTCTTTGTGCTCGGCGTCCAGCGCCGTGATCCTGTCGCAGGCCTGCCCGTGCGGCAGCGCAAGCGCCGCTTCAAGCTCCTTGCGAAGCCGATCTTCCTGCTCCTCGTTGAGGCCGGGCCGGCGGGAATGGTCGGCGAGGCCGAGCAAATCGCGCGGTCGAGCCTGACGCAACACGGTCGACACGCCTGGATAGAGGCGCGGCGCATCGCAGAAACGCCGCCAAACGTCGTCCCATTTCCCGCCGCCATGCAGCAGGGCGTCGGCGGCGCCTTGAATTCCATCCTCGTCAGGATCGAGGCCGAATTCACGCCAGCAGATGTCTTTGAAAGTCGCCCAATGGGTCGGATCGCAGCGGCTCTCGAATCCGTCCTTGTCGCTCATCCAAGTGAGCAGGTCGCGGACAGGATCGCCGATCGCCAAACGGTCGAAATCGTCGGCTTCCAGGCGACGGCCGCGCAGCCCGGCAAGAGGCTCGGGCGCCAATAGCACCAAGGCCCGAAGCATCGCGTCGCGCGTGCGATTGTCCTTGGCCACGTCCAGCCCAACGCCGTCCTCGGAGGTAAGGAAAGCCTCGACGGTCCAGTCACGGCCGTTGCGCTGATGCCAGACGGCCCCACGGTATTGAAGCTCGATGAGAGGCTGAAGATGAGCCGGGCAGTCACCGCCGGCCCGGAGGTCCTGTCGGCTTACCTTTGGCAGATAGAGAATCGGGACGACGCCGTCCGGCGGGGAGACCTCAGGCAAGGTTCGCTCGACGATGCACCGGAGCCATATCACCGGTCCGTGACGATCTTCGGGCGCGTAGGCTCCGAGCACGTAGAGCTGCGGCAACACCTTCTGCAGTGTGGGGATCAACGGCGCCCACTGGCCGTCGGCGTCCGTCCACAGCAGCGCCGCCGGCGGCACGACGCCGTCGGGCGTGCGCAGCGCCAGCTTGAGCGAAGCATTGATCGCGTCAACGAGGGTTTGGGGAGCGGTATCGCTCACAGCTTCGTTCCCGCCTTGGCAGCGTGTCGATCCCGCGCGGCTTGCTTGGCGGCGCGGCTGTAGTGGAGGTCATTCCAACGGTTGCCGTCGAACCTCGCGCCGCCGGCGAAATCGGCGCTCGCCTCGTCCCAGCCCCAGAACCACGGATAATCCGCCTTGTCCCGGTCGGGCTCCTTGCCGCGGTCCTTGTCCCACTTGATCTTTGGCGTCGCCCGGAGAATGCACGCGCCTTTCGCTTTCGCCCCGAGAGGTCGCGCCGTCATGAAGGGGCGAATGTTCATCCGCACGCCGTCATTAATGTCCGGGTCCCAGCCCATGGGCTGCTCGTGGAGCGGCTTCCAACGGACGAAAATGTCGTAGGGCGGCTCACCTTCGAGGATCTTGATGAGCTCCGCGCGCAGATGCTCAGCGTGGGCGAGACGTGCGTCGGCGCCTTCTACGCCGCCCTTTTGCTCAGCGCGCTGCCGATCGATCCAGTCCCCGAGATAGGAGTAGATCAGCTTCTCGAGTGTCCGCCGGCCTTCGCTGTTCGGCGCGGCGAGGCGGTGATAGTTGACCAACGCATGGAAGCCGTCACGCCGTCCGTCCCAGATGTGCCAGATGAACGGCCTCTGGTGGAACAGCTCGCAATGCTGGACGAACAAGCCTTCGCGCAGCCAATCGTCTAGCGTTTTGCCCGCGTACCCGGCCTCGGCGAGTAGCCCGGAAAGTTTGGCAGCCGACCAGTCCTCGCGGAAGGCGTCGGCAAGGAGGGCATTCAGGCGTTGCTCAGCCGGCTCTTCGCCTTTTAGGGCGCTGAAACAGACGATTCCGTCGTTATCTACATGCGAATCAAGTCCATCGGGATCTAAGGGCGGACAATCTAGGAAAGTTGAGCCCGTTCGGCGCGGCCAACCATAGCCAAGCAAACGTGCGGCGGCGATATTGAGCGAGAACGTTGTAGCAGCAGGCCGCCCATCGAATAGGATTTGAGTCGGATCATTCGATCCAGCTTTTGGCAAGCCATTTGGCAACTTCTGACG
>JAJYAH010000105.1 GCA_021779635.1 Pseudomonadota bacterium
AGGGTGATCACCGGATACGGCCGCCGCGGTGGATCCACCGGCTCGGCCGGCAAAGGTTCGCCGACGCCAGCGACGTTCGTCGGAGTGCCGGCGTCTGCCGGAGCGACGTCCGCGTCCAACGGCGGACCGCCCAGTTTGGGAGGGACCTTTTGTGCGGGCGGCATGATGCGTTCCCGCAACGTCTTGGCAAAATAATCCGCACCGCTGCTGCCCCATCTGCGAAGACGGGCCGGATCGACGGCGATCCCGGCCGTAACAGCGCGTTCGACGGCCTCTCGGACCTGCCGGCCGATCTCAAGATTGCCCTCTGCGATGATCGTGCTGAGTGGCGGGATCCGGACCGGCCGACGGGCCGGTCCATTGTTGTCGGAGGGTGCTGCCATCACACTCCGCCCTTCGGCAGCACGATCAACTGCGACAGCGCCGCGTGCATGGAGCGGAAGTAGACCGCAACAGCGCGCCGCGCGATCTTGACGTCACCCACTTCCATGTTGAGGCGCTTGCCGGCCTCCGTCGGCTCCATCGCCAAGGCCTTCAGGAAGCGCTGCCCGGCGTTATCGTAGGGCTCCCAGAAGTCCGGGAGGATCGCGGGCATGGTGACGCGGGTCACGCCCGCGAGCAACGGCTTCAGGTCCTTCTCGAACTGATGCCGTGCCGGCCCAGTGGTCCGGAGCGCCCCGAGCGGGCCCCGCTCCAGCAGGTTTTCGACCAGCACCAAGCGTGCGCTCGGCACCGCCGAGCGGAACCGGCGGATGGTCTCGGCCGCAGAGGCGATGGCATCAGTCTCGGCCTGCACCAGGACGAAGACGACCATCGGCAACCCCCACGAAACGAGATCTTCGTCGATTTCCACGTCGGTCAGGAAGTTTGCAGCATTTTCGACTTCATTGGCACCGATATCGAACAACACCGACTTGCCGCTCCCCATAGCCTCGCTGCAGGCGGTGTAGAACGGCGTGAAGGCTTGGCGCATGAGAGCCGGGTTGTTCATGACCAAGTCCGGGTTGGGTCGGAGTTCAACAACCTTGGCGCCGATCAGCGTGCGCAGCCGCATCTTGTCGTCGGCCTGAAAGACGCTGTACGGATACCCGTTCACGGTCATCAGGTCGGCGACCGTCGCCATCAGGAAGGTCTTGCCGGTCCCGCCCTTCTTGGAAGCGGTAACAAGCGCGGCGGGCGGAGTCAGGGGAAAAGAAGACTTCGTCATCTGGTAACCTCTCATCAGGTCGGCGCCAATCGCCGACGGCGATGTCTTAACCGCGACTGAGAACACCCCTCGCGAATGCAAATGGCCCCCGAACTTCTTTTGGGAGCGCCGCGGCGCCACGCTCGGCCGGCGCCTTCGCGGCTCCACTATCGATTATGGTCGTCGCCGCGAGCCAATCGACGGCCTCTTGCGCGATGCGAAAATGGGCGCCCAAGCCTTGCGCCTGCCGATAGGTCATCCTTCCGGAGGATTGATAGCCCTCGTTCTGCGGCCTCTGACCGGAGAAGACCGTGTCAATGCCGCAATAGGCTGTCCATCGCGGCGGGATGGCCGGGTCGCTGAACGTGAATCAGCAGGGTTTGATCCAGGCGCGGGTACCGGCTTCCAGGTCACGCATAAACTTCGCAGTTACGCGCTCGCAGAAGCTGACACGTTGTGTCGTCCGAGCGGATTTGCGCATTGGCATGGTTCTTTCGATGAAAGGATGGGGCGGATCCGCGGCCGCATTTGCGACCGCGCTCTCGCAGGTTAGGCGACGCGGCGGGTCCAGATCAGCGTGTGCTGGCCATCTTTTCCTTCGACGAGGTTGGCGAAGATCGGGCTCGCGAAAGTCGGATCATCCAATCTGACCGAGAGATAGCTGCCGCCATCCTTGCGGGCTTTCTTCCATGCCGCCCCGAGTTCAATGCTTCCTGAGACGACCCTGAAATCCGGGCCATTGTCCGAACTTGCGATAGGCGCAAAATCTACCGCCAGCGAGAGCGAGACCGTGCGCAAGGAACCGGTGTAGCGGTCGTTCTTTTTGGTGAAGTTGCCGATGGTTGCCATGATCGATTTCCGTTTGTTTCGAGCACCGCTTGATTGCGGTCTCGATGACGGTCCTGACGACGACAGGCGATCGACACGCACCTTCAGGCCGAAGCAACGCGGAGGATGGCGGAAAGCCGGCTATTTTGGCTTGGGCGAGGAAGCCGGAGCGCAGCGAGGCGGGGAAAATAGTTGAGCGGCGCCGTTGCGTGGATACGATCGGGGCCTCGGCCCGAACCTTTCGGCGATACCGTCCATCATCTGAGAACGCATAAACGTAAGGGCTCGGTCTGCAAGCGGAAACATCTGGCCGGCAACATCACCTCAGACGACCGGACATTCGTGGGCATTGCTCGATTCCGACAGCAGATTATCGCAATTCGTCTCGGACGAGGCGCATTTAAGTTGCGATCGCATCACAGCGGCCGTAGATTGGAAGACACTTTGCTAGAGGCAATCATATTGGCGAACGAGGCCCGGCAACCGCTAGACGGCGCGGGAGACTGGCCGCCGATTAGAAATCCTCGAAGCGGAACAGGATGCGGTGCCGTCGCTTGCAGCACAGGAGCGGTCCGACTGTCTCGAAACGCCTCCGTGTGTGGTGAACATTCGCGCGAGCAGTCGAATGCGCGGAACGGTATTTCAGCTCATCACGCCGGAATGACAAGGATCCGATTGGTGCCCAGCCTTGGATCAGGCTCGCTAAATTTGACGCGCGAAATGACATCCTCGACACAACACTTTGCTGCCGCGACGTCATAATCCTTCCCCCGCGAGCCCACAATCAATCCGCGGCCTGGAAAACTCTCGCCGTCAATCTCAAATGACAACCGGTGCTTAGACATTCTTTCGTCGTCTACATACAAAATATCGCCATGCGCAAATTCAGCAGCTCGTTGAACGCAGCCGCCAATCGGCCCTTCGAGAGATGCCAACGCCTCCGTCACTCCGATGGATTTGACGGTTCGGTGGTAGGGATCGATCAGAATTGCAGGGTGGCTCTGTAATCTGCGAGACTTAGGCTTAGCCATGGACGTCGCATCCGAAACGGGAGACAATCGCGGCACGTCGAAAAACGTCGATCCCGACGGTGGAAATGCGTCATTTTCTCGCAGCTCCTGAGCTTTTTTAGTATTGAGTTTTCGCAGTTGATTTGTGAAACCGCGGTCATGTTCGCAGGCAGCATGCCAGCTTGCGGCACAGGCCACTCGCTGAAGTTCTTTCGCAAGCTCTGGGGCTGTCGTGCCGGCAGCTCGCAGCAGCTCCGCGCTTACCGGTTCCCGATTTGGCGGACCGCCCAATGGCGGCGAACCGTCGGTGGCCATGACCTCATTGGGTGAGCCCCACTTCCAGGTCAAAATCCGTCGACTGAATTCCCCTGGCAGCGCCACCACGGCGAACACTCGCGGGGCCGCAAGTTCTCCATCTGCGTCCCATTTCGTCGAAAGCGTGATGGCAGATATTTGGAATTTGCCGGCAACCACCAACGCCTTGTCGACAAAGTCGAGATAGACCGCAAGATACCGAGCATTGAACATCTCAGCTTTGCCGGCCATTTCCCGCGAGACCCTCAATTTGACGAGACCCTCTAAAGTTTCGCGGTCAAACTGGAATGCCGCGACGTAGCGATCACAATGCCCGCTTTGATCGAGGAACAAGCGCGCAATTGTTGCGTCGAACTCGGTAATGATATCGACAATGTTACCAACACTTGCACGGGTAATAGCCGCTTGGTTGGACGCTTGAATCATAGCAAGCAGGGGATTCCTCGCCTCCGGTAAGTGACCCTGGCCTTTGGCCACAAGTTCCGTCGCCACTTCGCGGCCAGCATTCAACACGAAACGGTCCAACCAGGTTGTCATTTTTTTCGTTCCTCAAATTTGATGAGGCTTACGTACACGACGCCGCCTACGCTCGAATGAACTGAAAACCTCAAATTCAATCAATCGATTTCGACCATCGTCAAAGCTGGGCGTCCAGACGGCCCCCTGAGGCGCGGGCCTTTTCGTGCTTAATTTGCGACCCAGCGAGCGCACCGGGCTGCAGAGGGGCCAAATCGGTTCGGTTGCGCTCTGGATGGATGACGAAAGAAAACAGGGCGCCTTTCGAGCGCCCTGCTAATTCTGGCGACTGTTGAGATGTTCTAAACGACCGGCGGAAGCGAAGGCATGATCCACCTCAGGCTCAGCTTCCACAACTTTAACGGACTTGGCAGCGTCGGTGTATAGATGACAATGACCGCGGCCCTGGTTGTCACAACCTGTTCGCAAAACGGGAACAAACTCTCCGCGATCCCTTTCGCATCAGCGTCCTTCTCGGTCTCGGTCAGCCAGCCGTTTCGGGTTGTCAAATAACCGTTCTTGGAAGTCGCAACATCGCGGTCTTCGAGAATGTGGCGAGCGTCATCGACCGTCAGGATATGCCAGCCCTGTTCCGCGATGCCGAGGATGACGGACCGCGCGGTCGGAAACGGCAACTCGCCGTCGCCCGCCACCAAGGTTGCGCCATCCTGCAAAAACGAGGAAATGTAAGCCTTCCGGTCTTCGACCAGTCGATTGAGATCCTTTTTGCTCACACGGACCAGAGGAACGTCATCGACCGGAAGCGTTCTGTATTCGGTCAATCCGATCCGCGGAAAGCTGCCGAAATCCGCGTTCACCAAGTAGCAGTGCGGATAGCGCCGGAGCATCTCAGCGGCAACGGATGTGGAAGAACGGTGGCGCCATCCCGCAATCAGATTGCGGATGTCCTGGATAGGCAGCTTGCCGCCAACGTATTTTGCAAACCCGGCCAACTTATCCGGGACCAGTTTCGAGAGAGTCGAAAAAACGACGTTCTTGATCTGACGCAACATTGTTGCCTCCTCTGTGGTTGGGAGGCTCGTCATAGGCCGGTTTCGAAATACCCCCCGCGAATGCAATCGACCCCAAAGTAATTGTTCGGGGCCGACCAGGTTGTCGTTTGCTGTCAATTTACGTTAGGCCGGCACGGCACCGACGAAATGTTTATCTTGATCTCGCTCGACCCGCCACCGACCAGCCCAGTCGACCCGGTACAACGGCGGTAAATTGACGAACGTGGATCGCAGATGCAGCTCCGGAAACATGCTTTGAAAGGATCCTAACTCGGCATTAAAACGGTAGTAGGTCGTTGGCTCCTCGTCAGGCTCGCCGTCCTGCGCTCCTTGAACTACGTCCGTCAATGCCGGCCCACCCTCAACAGGCGGCGCTATGGTCAAGTCGTGTTTCGGCTCAGCCATAAATTCCCGCAATGACAGGATCACCGTCCGAGGCCCCCCGGTCGAGACGATCTCTGCGGCCGCCGCAATCAACTCGGCCCGATCGGCATCGTTGAGAAACGACAGGCCGACCTCGCGACAATTTCGGACCGCGAGGTTCCAATCTTTTTCGCCGTTCGCTTGGTGCACAGTGCTCAGAAAAGCACGAGCGTTATGGGGGTCCATGTCACGCACCCGATGACGTTGGAGATGACCAAGCCAAACGAGACTTTCCAATACGTCGCTAAATTCTTGCGGAACTTCAGGACAAATAGCCGGTATCACGGAGCGCGCGTTGACGCCGCCATAAAAGGCTATAATTGCCGCATCGAGAGAAGCAATGCAGCGAAAGACGCCAAATCCCTTCTGTTCGTCTCCGACCTGCACGAGAGCGTTTTCAATTTTTAAGTCAAAGCCGTCGGCT
Source organism: Pseudomonadota bacterium (assembly GCA_021779635.1). Next base: position 5,716 of record JAJYAH010000105.1, read on the forward strand.
AAGTCCGACACCAAAGCCCGCAATTGCTCTATTCTCCTGGTTGTGCTTGGCGTCAAATTCTGCCGCAGAAGACGTTGAAGTTCCACATTGGCATCAAGCATTTTTTCGGCCACGTCTAATCGCGCTCTGTCCATTTCCTGAAAGGCACTTGCGCCGAGGCGAAGAGCCGTTACGACCCGATGGTACCATGCGCCCAGCGCGATCCCGTCCAATTCGAATCCAAATATCTGAATGCTATTTAACAGTTCATCTGCTATCCGATTCATGTTAGAATTGAAGATATGCGGCCGCTCGCCTTGATGAGTTGGCCCGAAAGCGCCCTTGTTTTTGGGCTTGTCTATTACACTTCGGGCGATGGTACGGGCTGCTTCAAACTTATAGCATTTGATCGCCGTAAAGTTTGCGACCGCGCCATCTTGAACAGTCCGGGAGACACTTTCGGTGCGCGAATGAACAAGATCTCCTTCCAGATCGACGAAGCGGGGTTCTCCGAGCGCATGTTCGATAAATTCTGCTGCGTGCGTTTCTGCTCGCTCCTGCCAAAGCCCCTCCGGGAAACGATTCGGATACCGACTATATGTCTTCTCTAAGGATCCCTTGATCGCGGCCTTGCCGATCACCGCTTGAATCGCCATCGCTTGGCGAAGAGTTTCACCAACAGGATCTTTACGGTTACCGCGACGAACGTCAGTTACGAACATGGAGGACAATCGCCAAATCGGCCTACCGGCCATGAACTGGATACGATCTCGGTGGTTTAGCAGAACCTTTTGAGCGAGTAAGTCATCGAGGGAGACCCGCTGGACTTCTATATCAAGCCCAGTAGACCAATGTATTTCCTCCGTGACGGCAACGACCTGCGAATGCGTAAGATCATAGATTGGATTGATGTAGAGCGCCGTGTGATCGGCGATCCACGCGGCATCGTGCAAGACCACGACGATATCCTTGAGGACCAGTGGCTGTTGCGTCCAGGCATGTTGCGGCATTTCATTCCTTTGAATGATGAATTCGGATGAGAGAAAGTAGGAGCGCCGGGCTGCACGTGACGGTGTGTTAAAATGAGTACTAGCGGCGAGCCGTCGCGTTCTGCTGAAGTGATTTACTCAAGTTTTAATCAATGTTCTCGGCCCGAGGGCGAGCCCTAATCTCGGGGCTACCTCGGCTGCTAGGCTACCGGCCCATACCGGAACACACTCATCATCACGTCGCCGTATTTGCATTCGCCTGCCCTCTGCTAAAGCCATGCTTGTTGGAGGACCTCGATGGAGGTTCTCATGGTTGCGACAATCGCGGCTGGTACAACGGCGCAATATTACAGCAAGCAAAGCGAATATTATCTCGGGGGCGGGGAGCCCGCGGGGCGTTGGATCACGTCCACTGGCAATTTCGATGCGACCCATGGCGCGATCGTCGACAACGCGCTGTTCGAACGTCTTCATGCCGGTCTGGATAAAGACGATCAGCCTCTGCTGTCGAATAATGGCGATGGGGCAAATCGCGTCGGCGGAATTGACCTGACCCTATCGGCGCCGAAGTCGGTCTCCGTCTTGTTCGCGCTCGCTGATCCCGCGACGCGTCGTGCGATCGAGCACGCTCAGCACGTTGCGTGCGAGGCGACGATTGGCTTCCTCGACCGAAATGCCGCATTTTGTCGACGCGGCAAGAACGGCCATCTACTGGAGCGGGCGTCCCTGACCGTGGCGTCGTTCCAACATGCGGAGGCAAGGCCGGTTGCGCACGACGATGGATGCGTCTTTGCCGATCCCAACCTGCATAGTCACGAAGTGATCCTGAATTGCGCTGTCCGCGACGACGGCTCAATCGGCGCCCTCGATGCCCGTCACCTCTTTGCCAACAAGATGGCCGCCGGCGCGGTGTACCATCTCACACTGGCCTCCGAACTCCAAAAGCTCGGTTTTGCCATTGGCGATATTGGTAAAAACGGAATCTTCGAAATCGTCGTTCCTCAAACGGATGGCAGTCGCAGTGCGGAGCTCGACCAGAGTTTTGTAGCACTGCAACGCCACTTCTCGGCGCGGCGCAAGGAGGTGGAACAAGCGATGGCCGAAGAAGGGCTGTCGACCGCGGATGCGCCGGCGCTGGCGGCGGCGATCGCTCTGGGAACCCGGTCGTCCAAACAGCAAGAGCGAACCGGGGATCGGTTCGAATTGTGGGCAGCGCAAGCCGCCCCGTTCGTGGATTTCGACCGGCTCATCGAGAGCCTGCAAACGCATCGGACGTTAGATCACGCTGAACAAGAAAAGCTGATCGCCGAGCGCGTGGGGGCGGTGCCGGCGCAGCTCACCGAACGCGAAAGCGTCTTTGAACGGCGGCATCTGGATGCGGCCGTCGCGACTTCGCTAGTGGGCATAGGCGTAGCCGCCATCCGCATGGAGCAGGAGGTCGCCCGCCTTATCGAAGCAGGCGTCGTTGTCGAGCTTGGACGGGATGCCCTACAGCAAGCGGTCTATTCCACTCCGGAACAGATCGCGATCGAGCGGGAGTTGGTCACGGTGGCGGAGCGCCTCGTCCGTGCGCAGCGCGCAGCACCTGATCCGGACGATGTTCTGCAGATTTGCGTTCAGCACGGGCTGTCCGCGGAACAGACGCGCGCCGCGCAGATGGCGACGACATCAGCCGCCATCGCGGTGATCGAGGGCGCAGCCGGTTCAGGTAAGTCAACCACGTTGGCCGCAATCGTGGCAGCCTATTCCGCCCCGTCAGATATCAGTGGCGCTGCCTCCATGCCCCGGCGGGTCATCGGCGCGGCTCAATCCTGGAAGATTGCCAAAGAATTGCAAAAGCTCGGCATCGAGGCGATGGCCACAGACGCATGGCTTGCCCGTACCAGCGAACCGTTTCTCGATGCCAATACCGTGCTTGTCGTGGATGAGGCGGGGCTTTTGTCATCGCGCCAAATGCTGGCGATCACCAAGAAGGCCGCGGAAGCACGCTCAAAGATCGTGATCGTAGGCGATCGCGAACAATTGCAGGCCTTGGGCGCTGGCCCCGGGCTTTCCATCCTCGCCGGAATTGCGGGCACAACCCGCGTGGACACCATCGTGCGGCAGCGCGAGGCCTGGATGCGCGCCGCCGTCACGGATTTCGCCAAGGGGCGTGCCGAGAAGGGATTACAAGCGTTCGAGGAGCGGGGCTTCCTAACCTCCACTCTCGGCGAAAAGGCAACCGTCAAAAGTATCGTGAACGCATGGGAAAATACCCAGCGTGCGGCGTCGACCCCTTCGGTCCTGTTGATTGCCAAGACCAACGCTCAGGTCCGGGCCCTCAATGAAGAGGTCCGCGTCCGATTGAAGCGCGACGGGCAGATCGTCGGAGCCGATATCCAAGTTGCTGCCGTAACACCGTCAGGCCATGGTCAACAGCTTGCTTTCGCGACCGGCGATCACATCCGGTTTCTGGTGCGGCATGATCGACTCGCGGTCATCAACGGCACCACGGCCACCATCACCCATATCGATGGCCGCGAAACGTCGGATCCCACGCTCCAAGTCGAAATTGCCGGCCGTCTGGCGAAGTTTCGCGTATCGGAGCTTGCCGATGAATTTGGCCGAGCCCGGCTTGGTCACGCCTACAGCACCACGATCTATGGATCCCAAGGCCTGACCACCGATCAGGCTTTTGTCTGGGCCGGCCCGTCGATGACACGGCATGACGCCTATGTCGCATTTTCTCGCGCTCGGGAGAAGCTCGAGATCTTCGTCGATATTCGCGAGATTGACGCGCAAGTCCGCCTGGATTTGCCGCTGTCGGAGCGGCTGGAGGCCGCCATAACGCCGGAACGGCGACTGAACTGGCTGGCCAGCCGGCTGTCGCGGCTGCAGGTCAAGACCTGCACGCTCGATCCGGTGCTCGATCATGCCGCACGGGTCCAGGAACGCGCGCGCGAGCGTGAACGGTCGGTGGAGTATGACCTTGGCTAAATCGCGTTCCAAAAAAATAGGGTTGCGACCGCGCGCGTCGGCCGAACTCGACGCCATCGAAAGCTTCTCGGCCGTTGATCGACACAGTCTTTGACCCGCCATCTTCTTCCTGACCAACCGAAAGGACCACGACCATGCCTGACAGCAACCTTCCCATTGATCCCAATACCATCCTGCCAATGCCGGTTGAGAATTTTGCCGACATCGCCATCGGTGCCGCGCTCTGGCTGGTGCTGGAATCGCAGGGGGCTATCGCCAACAAGACCGCGTTCGATCCCGACCCCGAGAACTGCTTCAAGGTGTTCGGGCGGCTCCCGGCGGTGCGGGTGCTGCGCGATCTCACCGAGGATCAGCGTCACGACATGTTCATCGAGGGCTTCCGTCGTATCCCCCACGGCGCGCAGCAGGCATTTGAGCTCTTGCTATCCCACCACACGGAGATGTTGTGGGAGGGTTTCCGGACCCGGTGGAATGCGATTGCAAACGAGCAGCCATAGTCGCCGCATGGTTGCGCTGGCTCGGCCAGCATCGGAGGCCGCGGTCAACCGAACACCCACGTTTCGAATTCGGTCAGGGTGACGGACCCGGGGCCCGACATCACCGCCAACCAGGAGCACGCCCTACTGCTTCGGCGGGGGCACGATGATCCACGGGAACAAGGAGCCGAGCGGCGGCCGGTCGTCTTTCGTGGGTGGCGATGCCTTTGATGAGGTCGTCCGCGATCGTGTATTTCCATTCGCGTCCCCCCCATCCAAAGCATGTTCTTTAGAGGACCTCATCAGAGGTTCTCATGGTGGCGACGATCGTAGCGAGCGCAATACCGCAGCCCAGACAGTCCGAATATCTTCTCGGCGGACGCGAAGCCGTGGTCCGTGGCTCGATTGTTGATGTCGCTCTGGTCGGTCGCCGTGATGGCTTCGACGTGGTCGGTCGGTTCCTACCGATTAGTCCGGGCGGCATGTCTTGGCTCATTACCGGACTGTCTCGCGTTCAGATTAGGACATGTACGCGCGATCCGGCTGTGGAGTACGCGAGGCGCGAGGCTGAACGCAATCAGTCACGGAGCTCCGACCGTGGCTAAGGTCAAAGGCACCCTTCGGCCGCGAAAGGTTCAGGGTGATCCCCTCAACACTTCAGGCCATTCCGAACATGGCCCAAAGGTGGGCGCCGCGACGGATGAGCCGATCGTGCTTGACGATTTTCCCGAGGTGATCCCGGTCGCCAGGCCGGAGTTGGAGGTCATCGAAACGTACCTCGGCGGTCTGATCGACCAGCTGCTTATGGACGCCGCATCCGACGGGGCCAAGGCGCCCGTTTCCACCAATTCCGGCAGCCCATCCGGGCCTCCCGCCCTAGATCGTGACTAGTCACGCCATGTGCCCGCCCGACCAAACCAACGAAAAACCTGACGACGCCGCTGCCGCGGCTGACGGCGACGAAACCGCCCAAGAGCAGAATCACGTCGTCGTCCCGCTGACAGACGACGAGTTGCGAGCGGGTGGCATGAAGCGCACTGTGGCGTACATCCGAACGGAACGGTCGAAAGAAGCACTTCGGAAAGAAAAACATCGAAAGAAGCAGCAAGAAAGCGGTAAGCGCCAAATCAACATCAACGTTCCTGATGACGACCGTTCGCGCGCCACCGTGCGGGGCGCGGCAATCGCGATCGAAGACGAGGTGGCGCACCGGGCTTTTGAACTGCTGCTCGCTGACGAGGAATTGCGCCCCCTCATTGTCGGCGTCGCCGCTCAATCCGAACTTCGCGAAATAGTCGACCTTATCCAACGACTGCCAGCAACAGCACATTCACTGAACGCCGTACGGCTCGCCATTACCGATCCGGCGATTGCCGAACTGATCGATAGGGCGACGGCGACCCGCCGCGTGCGGGTGGCCATGGAGATGGCCGCCGCCAACCCGGAATTCGTATTCTTTGGTCACAACGCTGCGACACAGCGGAGCTTCTGCGCCCGTCTGGCCCGGCTCCTGCTCAGGATTCACAAAGTCCGCCGCATCGATAGCGACCCATAGCGATGCATGGCGCGGCAACGCTCGAGCAATTCCCCAAACGAGGGCGAAATCAGTTAACCGCCTGAAAAGATAAGGCTTTGCAAAGGCCTCTCGAGCTGCAAGACTCCCCTAAATCCGTGGAAAGTGGCACCGTATGAGTAACCGTAAGCGCCAGGCAAAACCTATCGTGGGGACCAACAGGACCCGGGTGGCCCTGTATCTGCGTGTCTCAACGGATCGACAGCGTCAGCACGATCTTTCGATTCCGGATCAGAGGACGCAAATCTTGTCTTGGTGCGAAACCCAGGGCCATGAAGCGGTGGCGGAGTTTGTCGAAGGCGGAGCGACAGGGACCGACGACAAGCGCCCGATTTTTCAGCAAATGATCGATCGGGCCTGTGACGGCGACAATGCGTTCGATGTCATCGCAGTGCACAGCTATAGCCGTTTCTTTCGCGATGCCTTTGGCCAGGAGTTCTATCTTCGGAAACTGGCAAAGCAGGGCGTCAAGCTGGTCTCCATTACCCAGCCGCTTGGCGACGACGATGATCCCGCACAGGCGATGATGCGAAAGGTCATTGCGCTGTTCGATGAATATCAGTCGAAAGAGAACGCGAAGCACGTGCTGCGCAATATGAAGCTCAACGCCCAGCAGGGTTTCTGGAACGGCTCGCCCGTCCCGCTTGGCTATGTGTTGGTCGAGGTGGAGAAGCGCGGCACCAAGATCAAGAAGACCCTGGCCATCGATCCCGTCGATGCCGAAACCGTCCAGCTCATTTACAGGCTGTATCTAAATGGAGACGGCACGTCCGGCGCGCTCGGCGTCAAAGAGGTGGTCAAATGGCTGAACAGCCGTGGCTACCGGACCCGCAAGGGCAAAACCTTTGGTGTCGGCACCATCTACAAGATACTCACCAGCACCACCTATATGGGCGAGTGGAAGTTCAACCGGATGTCGTCCCGCACCGGGAAATGGAAGCCCGATGCAGAGGTCGTAACCTCGCCGGTTCCGGCGATCATCGAACCTCATCTGTTTGAGCAGGTCCAGCGCCAGCTTCATGCCCGTAGTCCGAAGGTCGCCGCGCCACGCGTGACGACGGGGCCGATCTTGCTCACCGGCCTCGCCGTGTGCGCAAGTTGCAATGGCGGAATGACGCTGCGGACGGGCACCTCGAAGACCGGCGCCGTCCATCGTTACTACACTTGCTCGACCTGCGCACGAAAGGGGAAGACGGTCTGCAAAGGCCGGTCAATCCCGATGGCGAAGCTCGACACGCTCGTCACCAGCCATATGAACGAACGGCTGTTCCAGCCGGAGCGGCTGGCCATGATCTTGTCCTCGCTCTCGTCGCGGCGTTCGGAAAAGGCAGACTCGGTCAATGCCCGCGTAACCGCTTTACAGCGCGAGGTCACCGACGCCGACGAAAAGCTCAAGCGCCTCTATCGGCTGATCGAGGACGGCATGACGGAAATGGACGATGTGCTGAAGGATCGGCTAAACTCACTGAAGGCCGACCGGGACCGCGCCAAGGCCGCACTCGAACGAGCCAAATCCCACTCATCGCAAGCCATCCAGATCGACCCGGCGCTGCTTGAGCAGTTCGGTCGCAGCATGCGCGAGAACTTTACCTCCGGATCGATTCCGTTCCGCAAGGCCTACCTGCAGTCCCTGATCGACGTGATAGAGGTCGACGACACCCAAATCCGCATCAAAGGCAGCAAAGACGTACTCGAAAGAGCGGTTCTGGCGAGCCGGAATGGGGCCATTCCGGGTTCGCAGATGAGTACTGGGTGGCGCTCCCTAGGGGAATCGAACCCCTGTTTTCGCCGTGAGAGGGCGACGTCCTAACCGCTAGA
>JAJYAH010000858.1 GCA_021779635.1 Pseudomonadota bacterium
TCCCCTTTGATCCGACTGCAATTGCCGAATGGTGTTCGGAAACATGAACGGGTGCGATTTTGTTCCCCGCCTTAGCCTAAAGAACAATTTAGGTGAAAAGGATGCGGCGACCCGCAGCTGGTACCCGTGTCGCCGAGAACCGCCATAATTGTCGCGAAATCGTCCGGCATGCGTCTGTTTCTGGGGGAGTGCGAGGCTCGTTGCACCACGAAGCATTCGGGGCGCCGTGGTTTGGCTGACGGGCTGGTCTGACAACTCATCTCACAGCGTAGCAAGGTTTCGTCCGAAGCGCGTGCGGCTTCGATTCTGTCGTCGCCCCTAAATCCCTTGGAGGCCGGCTTACCGTGTCAGCATTGAGCAAATCGACAGAGTACGGCAATCGGGGATTGGATCGGCCGGAGCGCGCCGGCTGGCTGGTTCGTGGTCCATTATTTCGCTACATCGTTTTTGCGCTGCTCGCGAGTGTGATCGCGATCTCGACCCTCACCTACCTTGCTTCGGTTATCGTGAAGGAGTGGTCGAGGCGCGATATCAGCCTCCGGTCGCGCCTTGTCTTCCGCTCCGTTCAGGGGCAGGTCGTCATCGCGTTAACATCCCGGCCGCAAATCGATCTGACTCCCGTTTTCGAGCAGATTACCGAGGATGATCGCATCCTGGCGCTCGGCTTTTGCACCGCGGACGGTCAGTTGCGGTTCGCGACCAAGGATTTCCCGAAGCCCCTCACCTGCAACGGCATCAAGCCCGGCGCGTCGGGCAGCTTGACGACGGTGACAGATGCCGGCCGGCAAATCCCGGTCAGTTCGTTCCCGATCACGGCGCAAGGTTCAACGGGCCGTTTGCTGGTGCTGCACGATCTCAGTTACATCGACGAGCGCACGCGCGAGGCTCGCGTCTATACCCTGCTCGCGCTGATCGCGGCGACATCGAGCCTCGGCCTGCTCGGCACCGCAATCATATTCGCCATCACCCGCTCGTGGGCCCGCTCAATCCGCGGAGCCATCATCGAAGCGCACCAGGGTGCGCTTCCGGCGACGTCGAAACGCGCGGACTTTCCGATCAGCCGCGACGTCCATGCTGCTCTTGCCGAGCTTCGGTCGGAGCGTCGCTTCGCGGGTGGAATTCATGTCGAATGGTCACCCGAGACCCTGCGCCGTGTGATCGTCGAGGAATTGCCGTCGGCGCAGATTATTGTCGTCTCCAACCGTGAGCCTTACATCCACAACCGCTCCGGCGATTCGATCATCTTGCAAAGTCCGGCGAGCGGCCTTGTGGCCGCGCTTGAGCCGGTCATGCGGGCTTGCGGCGGCACGTGGGTTGCTCATGGCTCGGGAACTGCCGATCGTGAAACCACCGACGCCAACGACAGGTTGAGCGTGCCTCCAGCCGATCCGGCCTATCTGCTTCGCCGCCTGTGGCTCTCGGAGGAGGAGCAGAACGGCTACTACTACGGCTTCGCCAACGAGGGCCTTTGGCCGCTCTGCCATATCGCCTTCGTCCGCCCGACATTCCGCGAGGAGGATTGGCTTCAATATCGCAAGGTGAACGAGCGCTTTGCCAATGCCGTCGTCCAGGAAGCCGGCTGCGACGACCCGATCGTGCTCGTTCAGGATTATCATTTCGGCCTTCTGCCGGGAATGATACGCGAGCGCCTGCCCAAGGCCACGATCATCACCTTCTGGCATATACCGTGGCCCAACGCGGAAACCTTCGGCATCTGCCCCTGGCGGCAGGAGATCATCAGCGGCCTGCTGGGAAGTTCTATCCTCGGCTTTCATACGCAATTCCACTGCAACAACTTCCTTGAAGCGGCCGATCGCTTCCTGGAGAGCCGCATCGACCGCGAGCACGGTTCGGTGACCTTCGGTGGACATGAAACGCTGATAAGGCCCTATCCGATCTCGATCGAATGGCCGCCGGCGGCTCTCGCCGAGCAGGCGACCATCGCCAAATGTCGAGATGTGGTGCGCAAACGCTATTCACTGCCGCCTGATGTTCGCATCGCCGTTGGAATCGAGCGGCTCGACTACACCAAGGGCATCCTCGATCGCATTCGCGCTATCGACGATCTGTTGAGCCGCCACTCCGAATGGGTCGGGCGGCTGGTGTTCATTCAGGCCGCGGCACCGAGCCGGAGCAAACTCGGCGCGTACGGTGCGCTCCAGGCCGAGGCCGAGCGGCTGGTTTCCGAAGTCAACGACCGGCATGGGCGGGAGGGATTCCAGCCTGTCCGGCTCATCATCCGGCACCACGAACCCAGGGAAGTGTTCGAATTGTTCCGCGCCGCCGATATGTGCATCGTATCCAGCCTTCATGACGGCATGAATCTGGTGGCGAAGGAATTTGTGGCAGCGCGTGACGACGATCAGGGTGTGCTGATCCTGTCGAGTTTTGCAGGAGCCTCGCGAGAGCTTTCGGAGGCGCTTATCGTCAATCCCTATGATACGCGCGGAATGGCCAAGGCCATTCTTCAGGCGTTGTTGATGCCGGCCGAGGAGCAGCGCAGTCGGATGCGGCTGATGCGCGACCTGGTTCGCGAGCGCAACGTCTATCGCTGGGCAGCGCAGATGCTGCTGGACGCCGCGCGCCTGCGGCGACATCGCGGGATTGCCGAACTGAGCTCGACCGGCGAAGAGGGAATGAACTCGCCGGTGTCCGCACGGGCGCCGCGGCGGAAATCGGCTTAGTCAGCAGCTATGCTGCTCGCATCAATTTTGGACGGAGTTTCTGATAAGCGTTGGCCTGTGCCGGTATGCACAGCTTTCTCTCACGTTGCCCGCTACGTGCCGTTGCGGTCAATCGCACATCTGACCGCTCTCATAGCGTACTGCTTGCGGTTGCGTGCTCTGTCGGAACGCGGTACGGGGTGAAATCGTCGATACGCTGTTGCAAGCTCAGCCGCCCTGCCCGGACGCTTTTGCTGGCTTGAGCGCCTCCAAAGAGGATCGCGGATTTGCGGTCTCCTTTGGCTGCTCTCTGTTGCAGGCCAAACAGAGCGAGCGGACCACCTGCATTCGATTTATCGCTCGACGTTCATGCACATGGGGCGTTTTTTTCTCACAATAGACGCAATAGCCCTGCGGAAGCCGCCGCCCCGGTTCGGTTGATTTCTTCATGAGCCCCCGCTCGCGAACTGAGATAACCAGATGTCTGGTGCCGCCGATCTGAAGTCCCTGAGCGAGGTCGCCGCTTGTGGCGCTGGGATCTCGGATC
>JAJYAH010000106.1 GCA_021779635.1 Pseudomonadota bacterium
CGACCTGATGGTGCCGCTGACGGTCGATGTCGACGACACGACGCGCGCCAACGTCGTCGAGGCGTTGCAGCCGGATATCCTGCAGCTGCACGGCAAGGAGACCGTGGCGCGGCTGCGCGACATCAAGCAGATATTTGGATTGCCGGTGATGAAGGCGATCGCGGTGGAAACGCCTGCCGATCTCGCATCCCTGCCGGGCTACGCCGCGGTTGCCGATCGTATCCTGTTCGACGCCCGTCCGCCTAAGGAAGCCACCCGGCCGGGCGGCCTCGGCGCCGTGTTCGACTGGCATGTGCTTGAAAATCTCGACCTCAAGCTGCCGTTCATGGTCTCCGGCGGCCTTCATGCCGGGAATGTCGCGGAGGCCGTTCGCGTCAGCCGCGCCGGCGGCGTGGATGTTTCCTCGGGCGTGGAACGTGCGCCCGGCATCAAGGATCCCGAGATGATCCGGGCTTTTATTCGCGCCGCCCGCGCCACCGAAGAGTTGATCACTGGATGAATCAGAACCTGCCCAATTCCTTCCGCAGCGGTCCCGACGAGCGCGGACATTTCGGCATTTTCGGTGGACGCTTCGTCGCCGAAACGCTGATGCCGCTGATCCTCGATCTGGAGAAGGCCTACGCCGACGCCAAGGCCGACCCGGCTTTCCAGGCCGAAATGAACGGCTACCTCAGGGACTATGTCGGCCGGCCCTCGCCGCTCTATCTCGCCGAGCGCCTGACCGACCATCTCGGCGGCGCGAAAATCTATTTCAAGCGCGAGGAGCTCAACCACACCGGCTCGCACAAGGTCAACAATGTGCTCGGCCAGATCATGGTGGCGCGGCGCATGGGCAAGCGGCGCATCATCGCTGAAACCGGCGCTGGCCAGCATGGCGTCGCCACCGCGACCTTGTGCGCGCGGTTCGGGCTCGACTGCGTGGTCTATATGGGCGCGGTCGATGTCGAGCGGCAGCAGCCCAATGTCATCCGCATGGAAATGCTGGGCGCCAAGGTGGTCCCGGTGCAATCCGGCTCCCGCACGCTCAAGGATGCGATGAACGACGCGCTGCGCGACTGGGTCACCAATGTGCACAACACCTTCTACTGCATCGGCACCGTTGCCGGCCCGCATCCCTATCCGATGATGGTGCGCGACTTCCAGTCGGTCATCGGCGTCGAGACCCGCGCGCAAATGCAGGCCGCCGAGGGTCGCCTGCCGGATTCCCTGATTGCCTGTATCGGCGGCGGCTCCAACGCGATGGGGCTGTTTCATCCGTTCCTCGACGATCCCGGAATCGAGATCTTCGGCGTCGAAGCCGCCGGCCATGGCCTGACGCAACTTCATGCGGCCTCGATCGCCGGTGGCCGGCCGGGCGTGCTGCACGGCAACCGGACCTATTTGCTGATGGACGATGACGGCCAGATCCAGGACGCGCATTCGATTTCGGCGGGGCTGGATTATCCCGGCATCGGGCCGGAACATTCCTGGCTGCACGAGACGGGCCGGGTGAAGTACCTTTCCGCGACCGAAGACGAAGCGTTGGCCGCGTTTCAATTGCTGTCGCGGCTGGAAGGCATCATTCCGGCGCTAGAGCCTGCCCATGCCATCGCCAAGGTCATGGAGTTGGCGCCGCAGCGGCCGAAAGATCACCTGATGGTGGTCAATCTGTCCGGCCGTGGCGACAAGGATATTCCGCAAGTGGCGGATATTTTGCGGGGGAAAAAGTGAGTATCAAAACGAGCTGCTTTCTTCACCTCTCCCCCGCGGGGAGAGGTCGGCTGCGCAGCAGCCGGGTGAGGGGGCTTTCCCCTCAATCGAGCCGAAGCGTGCTTTCGATCATTTCCAGCACGCCCTCAAGATTGTCATACACATCGGTATTCGAGACACGGACAATGTGGAAACCGCAGGCCTCCAGTACATTGGACCGGACTTCATCTCTTGTTAGTTCGGACGGTTCAGAGTGCGTTACGCCGTCAACTTCGACGATCAATTTTCCGTCGAGGGTCACGAAATCTACGACGTACCGATCGATGGAGTGTTGGCGTCGAAATTTCCACCGCGCCAATCGCCGATTGCGCAGCGCCTGCCAAAGCTTGGCCTCGGCGCTCGTTTGCGACGAACGAAGGTTTCGGGCTCTCGCTTTGAACTTGTCCATCCCCCTCACCCGGCTGCTGGCGCAGCCGACCTCTCCCCGGCGGGGAGAGGTATAGCACAGCGAACGCCGCATTATCATGACCACCCGTATCGACGCCCGTTTCACCGAGTTGAAAAAGCAGGACCGCGCGGCGTTCGTCGCCTTCCTGATGGCCGGTGATCCCGATCCGTCGACCTCGCTCGAAATCATCAAGGCGCTGCCGAAAGCCGGCGCCGATATCATCGAGATCGGCATGCCCTTCACCGATCCGATGGCGGACGGTCCGGCGATTCAGGCGGCGGGGTTGCGCGCGCTGAAGGCCGGCATGACCTTGAAAAAAACTTTGGCGATGGTGCGCGAGTTTCGAACCGGGGACGCCACCACGCCGCTGGTGCTGATGGGCTATTACAATCCGATCTATATCTACGGCGTCGACAAGTTTCTGGTCGACGCGAAATCCGCCGGCGTCGACGGGTTGATCATTGTCGATCTGCCGCCGGAGGAAGACACCGAATTGTGCCTGCCGGCGATGCGAGCGGGGTTGAATTTCATCCGGCTGGCGACCCCGACCACCGACGACAAGCGGCTGCCAGCGGTGCTCGCCAATACCTCCGGCTTTGTCTATTACGTCTCCATCACCGGCATCACCGGCAGCGCCAGCGCCGATACCGCAATCGTCGGGGCGGCCGTCGCCCGCATCAAGCGGCATACCAAATTGCCGGTTTGTGTCGGCTTCGGCATCCGGACACCGGAGGCCGCACGCGGAATCGCGCAGCATGCCGATGGCGCGGTGGTCGGCACGGCGCTGGTCGATGCGTTGCGCGGCAGCCTTGATGCCGAAGGCCGCGCGACCGCCGCGACGGTCGGTGCGGTGGCCGATCTGACTGCCTCCCTGGCGCAGGGCGTGCGGGGAGCCAAGCAGGCCGCGGAATAGGCCCCAATTGGGTGGGAGACGGGCTGTTACTGCCGGCTTGCCGGGTCCCGTCCGGACCGCCATATATTCGTGGCGCGATCAAAGTAGGCGCCGTTTTGTGTCTGATCGCGCTCTAAACAATTGAAGGCGATTGCCGCTTGATCGCCATTCGGAGCGAACCATGAACTGGCTCACCAACGTCGTCCGGCCGAAGATTCGCAACATCCTGCGCCGCGAAACGCCGGAGAATTTGTGGATCAAATGTCCGGATACCGGACAACTGGTTTTCTACAAGGATGTCGAGAGCAACCAGTTCGTCATTCCCGGCTCGAACTATCACATGCGCATGAGCGCGGTGGCGCGGCTGAAATCGATTTTCGACAACGAGACCTGGTTCGACGTGGCGCTGCCGGAGGTTACCGCCGATCCGCTGAAATTCCGTGACGAACGCAAATATGCCGATCGCATCAAGGATGCGCGTGCCAAGACCGGGCTGAACGACGCCATCAAGGTCGGCTATGGCAAGCTCGAGGGCGCCGCGGTGGTGATCGCGGTGCAGGATTTCGACTTCATGGGCGGCTCGCTCGGCATGGCCGCCGGCGAGGCGATCGTGCGCGGACTTGAGCTCGCGGTCGAAAAGAAATCCCCGTTCATCGTGTTCGCCGCATCCGGGGGCGCCCGCATGCAGGAAGGCATCCTGTCGCTGATGCAATTGCCGCGCACCACCGTCGGCGTTCAGATGCTGCGCGAGGCGAAACAGCCCTATATCGTGGTGCTGACCAATCCGACTACCGGCGGCGTCACCGCCTCCTATGCCATGCTCGGCGACGTGCAGATCGCCGAGCCCGGCGCGCTGATCGGCTTTGCCGGCGCGCGGGTGATCGAACAGACCATTCGCGAGAAATTGCCGGAAGGCTTTCAGCGCGCCGAATACCTGAAAGATCACGGCATGATCGACATGGTGGTGCATCGCCACGACCTGCGCCCGACGCTGGCGCGGCTGTGCCGGATCCTGACCAAGTCGCCCGCGGTGGAAGCCGTGCCGAAGCCTGCGCCGTCGATCGCCATGCCGGCCCCGGCGCAGATCCTGTCAGGTGCGGATGTTGCGCCGGTAGCACCCCACGCGTGAACCCGCCGGAGGCCAAGCGAGCGCCGCCGCTCGGCGAATTGATCGCACGGCTGTCCGCCCTGCATCCCAGCCGTATCGATCTCGGCCTTGAGCGGATGCAGCGGCTGCTGGAGCGGCTCGATCACCCCGAACGCAGGCTGCCGCCGGTGATCCATGTCGCCGGCACCAATGGCAAGGGTTCGACCATCGCCTATCTGCGCGCCATCCTGGAAGCGGCGGGCCTGCGTGTCCATACCTACACCTCGCCCTATCTGGTGCGGCTCAACGAATGCTTTCGCCTCGGCTGCGCCGGCGGCGGCGTTCTCGTCGATGACGACGAATTGGTTGCGGCATTCGAACATTGCGAACGGACCAATGCGGGCGCGTCGATCACCCTCTTTGAAATCGAAACCGCGGCGGCATTCTGCCTGTTCGCCCGGCATCAGGCCGACGTGGTGCTACTGGAGGTCGGTCTCGGCGGCCGGCTCGACGCCACCAACGTCATCGATGCGCCGCTGGCAGCCGTGATCGCGCCGGTAGGCATGGATCACACCGAATTCCTCGGGGACACGCTGAGCCAGATTGCCGGCGAGAAAGCCGCGATCATCAAGCGCAACACGCCGGTGATTTGCGCCGAGCAAGCCCCCGAGGCGATGGCCGCGATCGAAGCACAGGCCAGACGCATGCACGCGCCGCTGCATGCGGCCGGTCAGCAATGGCACGTCAATGTCGAGCGCGGACGATTGGTCTACCAGGACGACCGGGGCCTGATGGACCTCGCGGCACCAAGGCTGTTTGGCCGGCATCAGTTCGACAATGCCGGCCTTGCGATTGCGACGCTGCGCGCGCTCGAGGCGTTCAAGATCGACGCCACCGCATTCGAGGCCGGCATCGTCAACGCCGAGTGGCCGGCACGAATGCAGCGGCTGGCGTCGGGTGCGCTGGTCGATCTGGCGCCGCAGGCCAGCGAGGTCTGGCTCGATGGCGGCCACAATGCCGATGGCGGGCGCGTCGTCGCCGCGGCCCTGGGCGATCTCGAAGAGCGGGTGCCGCGGCCCCTCGTGGTGATTGTCGGCATGATGGCCAACAAGGATGCCGGCGCGTTTCTGGCCAACTTCGCCGGGCTCACGCGCCACATCATCGCGGTTGCGATCCCGGGTCACGAGGGCGCAATGCCGCCGGATCGGCTTGCCGATGCCGCGCGCCAGCTCGGCATGCGGGTGGAAATCGCGGCCAGCATCGAAGCCGCGGTGGGCTCGCTCGCGCGCCTCGCCTATGAGGTGCCGCCGCGCATCCTGATCACGGGGTCGCTGTATCTTGCCGGCCACGTGCTATCGGCGAACGGCACCGCGCCGGGATGAATCTTCGATCTGGAGTTTCCCGCCGCTTTGCAACGATCAAAATGAAACGGCCGGCGAGGTGCCGGCCGTCTGGAATAAATCGCTGCGGGAGGTGGATCAGACCGCGGCGGTGATCCACTGCTGCAGCTTCTGCTTTGGTGCGGCGCCGACCTGACGCGAGGCCATCTCGCCGCCCTTGAAGATCATTAGCGTCGGGATCGACATCACGCCGTATTTCGAGGCCGTCTTCGGGCTCTCGTCGACGTTCAGCTTTACGATCTTGACCTTGTCGCCCATCGCGCCGGAAATCTCGTCGAGTGCTGGCGCAATCATGCGGCAGGGGCCGCACCATTCGGCCCAGAAATCGACCACGACCGGGCCGGTCGCCTTGAGCACTTCGGCTTCGAAATCGGCGTCAGAAACCTTGCCAACGGCCATTGGAATACCTCGTTCGGTTTGAAAGAAGGCGCGGCTGAAGAATCGCGCTGGGATCATAAAGTCAACCTATGAACGCGATCTTGCCGGGTCAAGCTTGCTCACGCCGAGATGATAGGGATGGGCAGTGCCGCGTCCAGCGCAGGGGCAGAAATCTCCATCAAATCAGGCGTTTCGGTCCAGAGCAACGCGGCGCGGACCGGCAGGAGAGGATAAAGCTTCTGCAGCACCGCGCGATAGAGCGCGAGCTGACGGACATAGTCCGAAGGCGCCTCGGCCGGAAGCTGCGGCGGGGCGTGATTGGTCTTGTAGTCGACGATCAGGACCTCGGCTGGCGTGACCACCAGCCGGTCGATCTGGCCCGAAACCAGTGCCGGCGGGCGCCCCGGCCGATCCAGCCGTCCGACGATGGCCACCTCGGCACGGCTGCCGGCGGCGAATACCGCCGCAAAGCGCGGGTCCGCAATCAAGGCCAGCACCCTTGCCGCGAGAGCCTCGCGGTCGCCGGTGGTCCACTCGCCGGCATTGCGGGCAAGGTACCCCAGCGCGGCGTCGCGGCGGCGCTCCGTAGCGATGTCGGGCAGGGATTGCAGCAGCCGGTGCACCAGCGTGCCACGCAAAAGCGCGCGCGCGCGCATCGCGAGCGATTCGCCGGTGCGGAAGGCTTTACCTTCATCCGTGCTGGAATCGGACGGGCGCAGCCGGCGGTCGATGATTTGCTTCGGCGTAGCCGGGGTGTGCAGCCATTCCGGCAGCGATGGATGCGTGCTTGCCGCAGCGTCGAGGGTGGTGCCGGTCTCGGGCGTTGCGTCTTCCGCTCGCCTGTAGCTTTTCACCACACCGTCGCCAGCCGGGATTTCCTCGAAAACCAGGTCTGAATTCGCGAGGCCTCGCTTGATCAAATCGTACCAGGAATTCTCGCGGACGCTGTTCCTGTTGCCGGGCATACAGCCGGCGACGATCAGCCGGTCAGCCGCGCGCGTCATCGCAACGTAGAGCAGGCGGCGATATTCGTGCTCGGTTTCCTCCAGCATAGCGTTGCGTGCGTTGGTCACGCAGGGCGGATCGTCAGCCTTGCGTCCGGCCCAGACCACGACCTTGCCGCCGTTTCCCTGCGGCAAATGGATGAGGCGGAGGCGCTGGGTGTCCGATGGCGACGTCGTGGTGTCGGCCATGATCACTACGGCGGCCTCCAGCCCCTTGGCGCCGTGCACGGTCATTACGCGTACTTCGTCGCGCGAGATTTCCATGTCGCGCTTCACCTCGGTGTCGGCGGCGCGCAGCCAGGCCATGAAACCCTGCAGCGAGGCCGGCGCCTTCTTCTCGTAGGACAGCGCCAGTTCGAGGAATTCGTCCAGCGCATCGGTTGCTTCGTGCCCAAGCCGACGCAGGATGCGCGCGCGGCCGTTATCCCCGCCGAGCAGCCAGGCATAGAAGGAAAACGGTGTCTCGGTACGAAAGCGCCGCTCGCACTCGGCAAACCGGTCGAGCGCACCCCTAAACCTGCCGCTCTCGGCGGCCTGAGCAGTCAGCGCATCGCGCAGCGATCCCTTGCGATTCCAAGCCAGCGTGAACAATTCGTCCTCGGTAAGGTTGAACAACGGGCTCTTCAACGCGACGGCGAGCGCGAGATCGTCCTGCGGCAGCAACAGGGCGTCGGCGAGATTCATCAGATCGATGATTGCGATGTGTTCGGTAAGTTTCAGCCGGTCGGCGCCGGCCACGGGAATGCCGGCGTGCTTCAGCGCCTGGATGACGGCGTCGAACAGGTTGCCGCGGCGGCGCACCAGCACCAGCACGTCGCCATAGGCCAGGCGGCGACGATCGTTGAGGCGTCCGGTCATGGTGACGCTGGCGACGAGCCGCCCGATCTCGCTCTGGATGCGTTTCGACAGTTTGACCTCGGCGCTCGTCAGCGGCACGCCATCGAACGGCGCACGCCAGCCCTCGATGTCCTGCTTCTCATCGGCGACCGAAAGCTCCCAGAGGTCGATCCGGCTTGGACCTGCATCGGGCAGCGCTTCGTGCAGCGGATAGGCCTTTTCAGCGTGGATGCTTCGATAGACCGCCTCGTCGCGAAATACGTGATCGACTGATTTCAGGATCGCCTGTCCCGAGCGGAAGGAATAGGTGAACGGGATGGATTCGAATCTAAGCCCGGCGTCCTCGAACTTCTTTTTCAATTCCCACCGGCGTGCATCGAACTCCCGTGGCGCAGCTCCTTGAAAGGAGAAGATCGACTGCTTCTCGTCGCCGACCGCGAACACGGTACGCGTCACGCCGTCACGCGCACCCGCGCCGGCGGTGAATTCGGAAATGATATGCGCGATGATGTCCCATTGCCGCGGGCTGGTATCCTGGGCCTCGTCGATCAGCACGTGATCGACGCCGCGGTCCAGCTTGTAGTGTACCCAGCCGGACGCTCCGCTTGCCAGCAGGGCCAGCGTCTTGTCGATCAGATCGTCATAGTCGAGCAGGCCGCGCTCGGCTTTTTCGCGCCGGTAGTTCGCGGCGACCGCGATCGCAATATGCAGCAAGGCTTCCGTGCGGTCGCGCGTCGTGACGGCGCGGCGCTTTTCGATCAGTGGACCCAGCCGGCTCGCCTCGGCGTCGAAGCGGCTTCCGATCGCCGGATTGTCTCGGACGAAATTCTTCGTCAACACTGATTTGCGGGGAGTGCGATCGGTGTCGGTCAGGAATACGCCGAGATATTCATCGACTTGGGCCGCGCCGGCGGCGGGCAGCGCTACACGTAATCGATCGGCGTTGTCGCGCTCGGTCTTGGCTCCGGTCTCGAGCGCACGCGCGATCTCCTCCCAGCGCGATCGCGGCAGGTTGGGGCCGTCGACAATCTCGCGTTCGACGTCTTCGATGCTTTCATTGGCGGTGATCCCAAGTAAAGCCGAAACCTGCGCGACGGTAGCCTCAGCGCTGCCCGCGGCGTCGGTCCAGGCCATGAAATGATCGCGGCTGAGACAGGCCTCTCGCACGACATCCTTGAAAGTAACGTCGGCCGCGTTCGCCATCGCGGCCAGCAGCGCGCGTCCGATCGCGCTGTCGGGTGTCCGCGAGGCATCGAGCATCACGGCGAGGCTGGCGCGCTCCATCATCTCGGTCTGGTCGCGGTCGTCGAGCACGGTGAAGCGGGCTGGTACGTTGGCTTCGAAGGGAAATTGCTGCAACAGGCGGGTGCACAATGCGTGGATGGTTTGAACCTTCAGCCCGCCCGGTGTTTCCAACGCCGAGGCGAAGAGTTCGCGTGCCGATTTGCGCAGCGCCACGGTCGGATGCGTGATACCGGCGTCGCGGATCGCGGCATCGAGCGCGTCGTCGTCGAGCGTTACCCAGTGGCCGAGCGTCGTGAACACGCGCTCGGCCATGTTGGCGGCGGCTGCCTTGGTGAAGGTGAGGCACAGGATCTTTTCCGGCGGCACACCGGCGAGCAGCAGACGGATCACGCGCTGCACCAGCACATGGGTCTTGCCGGAGCCGGCGTTGGCCGACACGAACGCGGATGCCGCGGGATCGGATGCGCGGGCCTGCGCGTCACGGACGGGGGGAGGAATGGTGCGCGGAGCCTTCACCACTCCTCCAGCGCAACGCCGCCGGCGGCGGACCATTCCTTGACGCGGGCGAGGTTGTCATAGTCGCCGTAGCGGGCGGTCCACATCGACAGCACCAGCGATCGATACGGCTCGTCCGGGCTCTCGAACCGGCGGATCAGAGCTTCGAGCTGTGCCCGCGCATAATCGGCCGCAGCATCGGGCAGCTGCGGCGTGTCGTTTTGCTTGATCTTCAATTCCAGTGTCTTGTGCTCGCCCGGCGGATTGTTGCCGCTCAACCTGACATAGGCGAGTTCGCCGACGGAGACGCCCGCATCGATATCGGCGAAGCCTCCCTCGCGCAGGATCGCTGCTTCCAGCGTCAGCTGCGGCGACAATCCCATTCGCACCTGCTTGCCGGTCGGCGGCTGTCCGGTCTTGTAGTCGAGGATGGCGTAGGTGCCGTCGCCGTGGCGTTCGATCCGGTCGGCGCGTGCGGAGAGCGTGAATATCCTGGCCTGGTCGAGGGGGATCTTGATTTCGCCCCTGATCTCGGCGGCGATAGCGGCGATATCGCGGCGGCGTCCGGCCTCCCATTCGGCAAACCAGCGCGCGATCCGCTGGAAGCGCGGCCACCACAGCGCGCGAGCTTCCGGCTTCTCCATCAGTGGCGCGAAATGCTTTTCGCCGATACGGCGCAACACGCCCACGGCGTCGTCCGGCAGAGCATCTGCGTATTCCTTGGTGAATTCACCAAGCGATTCGTGGATTGCAGAGCCGCGATCGGCCGCCGACAATGGCATGTCGACGGGATCGAGCGGGTCGAGCTTGAGAATGTGGCGGGCATAGATTGTGTAGGGATCGCGCAGCCAGTCCTCGATCGCGGTGACCGAGAGCCTTGTGGGACGCGTCTCGCGCGGCGGCCTGGGCTGCGGCTGCTCGATCGGCTTGACCGCCGCAGGCCGGTCGATCACGCTGGCGTAGCAAACATACCTGTCGCCGGCCGCCTTCGCCGCCTTCCAGCGCTCCTCGCCCGCGACGGCTTCCAGCCGGTGCAGGAAGCGCGAGGCGACGGCCGGAGCACCGCCGACCTTGGCCGAATGGGTGAGGATCACGTCCTCATGGCCGAGCAGCTGAGCGAAGTCGTGCGCAGAAAGGCCGATGCGGCGCTCCGGAAGGTCGAGACCGAGTTCGTGACGCATGGGCCGACTCAGCCAGGGATCAACGCGCGGCGCCGGCGGCCACACGGTTTCGACCAGCCCGCCCAGGATGACGCGGTCGAATTCCATGAGCCGCGCTTCCAGTTGGCCCAAAATGTGGAGTTGCGCGCCCGGCAGCTCCCGCCGCCGCACCAGACGGTCTGCAAAGGCGGCCTGGAACACCTCGGCATAGTCGCCGGCCTTGACCATCAGGCCGATCTTCTCCTGCCGGCAGAGCAAATCGTCGAAGGCGGACGCGAGTACGCGCCCGTCCGGCCCCTCGAATGCCGTGGCGACGCCGTGCTCGTCGGCGGAGAGATTCACCAGCGTCTCGCGATGGCGCTGCGCGAACTCAGCGAAATCATGCGGTGTGGTGCCAGGAAAACCTTCCAGCGGCGTCAGCGCCTTGCGGAGCGCCGCGATGAGCGATTGCGCCCGGTCCAGTTCATGGTCTTTCAGCCGTACACGCGGCTCGGCATGGTGCAGAGATGAGGTTTCCCCGCCGCGCAACTTGCGCAGTTCATCGCGGAAGCGCGCGAAATCGACGGCCAAACCGCTGCTGCCGGCCTGCGGTCGAGTGCCGCGCAGCAGCGAAAGTTCGAGCACTTCAATGCCGCGCTTCAACACGTCATGCATGCCGCCGAGCCGGAACATCGGATGCTTGAGCAGTGCCAGCAAGGTTGGCGGCTCCAATCCTCTTGTCGCGGCTTCCGCCACCAGCCGCGCAAAGATGCCGGCCGGCGTGTCTATCAGCGCGTCGCCGCCGGATTCGTTGAATTCGAGATTCCAGCGGCCGAGCGCCGCCGTCACCCGCCGCGCCAGCGCGCGATCCGGTGTAACCAGCGCCACCGACTTGTCCAGATGCCGCGCCTCGCGCATTGCGACCGCAATTGCGAGCGCCTCCATCTCCGGATTTGGGGCCTCGACCACGGCGAGCTTATCCATGCCGGCTGCGATATGCGCCGCGATATCCGGCTGTTTCAACCTATCGTGCCATTCTGAGGTGGCATTCGACGGCCGCATCGCCTCGGATGCCAGCACCTCGCGGCCGCTTTGGGCAGGCTTCCCGAGAATTTCGACATCGCCGCGCTTGATGCCGAAGCGCGACAGCAGCGCGTGCATCGCATATTGCGGATGGTTGGAGGCCGGCGGCGTCGTGAAGGCGCCTTTGGCATCTCTGACGCCGCCGATTGATCGCCAGGCGTCGTCATCGAGGTCGGTATCGAGGCCTGGCAGCACCACCGCGCCGTGCGGCAGCTTGGCCACCGCCTGCAGGAATTTTGCCGTTGACGGCATCGATCCGGTGGAGCCTGCGGCGATCACCGGGCCGTCGGATGACTTTGTGAGGTGCTCAGCTTGAGCATCGATCAAAAGGTCGCGGCGCGCGGCGGGCTCGATCCTGTTGGTTTCGGCAAGAAAAGCTGGCCAGAAGTCGCGGGCGATCTTCAGGAAATCCAGCGTGTGTTGCCAGTATTTGTCGAACTGGTCAGGCGCGAGACGGTCGAGCGCGCTCCAGTCGACGTCGCGCGTCACCATGTCGTCAATCAGCCGCGCCAGGTCGCCGGCGAGCGTAAGCGTGGAGGCGGGACCGCCGACCACCAGCGGCGACAGCATCGGCCGTTTGGCCCAGGCGGCGACAAGTCTCGCCAGCACCAACCGGCGTTCGAGCTCGCCGAGTTTGGCTGGAATATCGAGCGGGGCAGCGCCACCCGGCTCGGAATCTTCCGAGAACGCAAGCTCGTCCTCATCGATGTCGCCTAGCGCGACGATGCGCGGCAGGATCGCCGCATCCTTGCCGAGCACATCGAGGAAGATGCCATGCGCGAGCCGGCCCGCGCGCCGGGTCGGCAGATAAAGCGTCGCCGCGGCCAGTCGCTCCGGCCGTGCGCGGGCCTCGAAGCCTTCGATCAGCCGGCCATCGACCAGCGCGCCGATAACGGTACGCAGGAACGGCGCCGAGACGGGAACGCTGAAAACACGCATGGGCTTCCTGATTCGAAGGTCAGGCCGCATCATGGCATGGGCAGCAGTGCGAAGGGAATCGAAGGGTTCAGGCGACGCTGGCGAGAAACGCCTCTTCCGCCGCGTGGACCGCGTCGGGGGTTCCCACATGCATCCACACCCCGTCGAGCCGCAGGCCGAACAGCCGTTCCTGCTCGTTGGCGCGATCGAACATCTTGGTCAGCGAAAATTCACCCGATGGGGCGTCGGCGAACAGCGATGGCGACATGATCGCAACACCCGCATAGACGAACGGAACGACCTGGTGTTCCTTGCGCTTGCGCAGGGCACCGTCCGGCAGCATCGCGTAATCGCCGCGCCCGCCATATCCGATGCTGCTGGTCGTCGGCGCCATCAGCAGCAGGATATCCATCCGCCCAGGGTCGAAGGCTTCGGCCAGCCGTGCCAGATTGGGTCGCACGCCATCGATCCATAACGTGTCCGCGTTGACGTGGAAAAACGGCGCCGGACCGAGCAAGGGCAGCGCCTTGACGACGCCGCCGCCGGTGCCGAGCACCTCGTTACGCTCATCCGAAATGATCACGCGGGGCCGCGCGCGTGTCGCGACGTGATCGATGATCTGATCGGGCAAATAATGCACGTTGACGACAGCCTCGCTGACGCCGGCCTCGCCAAGCTTGTCGAGCACATGGTCGAGCAGCGTCCGGCCCGCCACCCGCACCAGCGGCTTTGGCATCCGGTCGGTCAGAGGGCGCATCCGGACGCCGAGACCGGCGGCAAGGACCATGGCTTTGGCGGGCTTGACGGGCATTTCAAAAACTTCTCGACCTATGGTTCCAGCGCGTGGCCGCTCCAGCGCGCCGTTC
>JAJYAH010000859.1 GCA_021779635.1 Pseudomonadota bacterium
CTCCGGATAGGCGGTGATGAAGACCACCGGCACCTCGAAGGTTCGCAACAGCTCGTTGACGGCATCGAGGCCCGAAGAGCCATCGGCCAGTTGAATATCCGCGAGAATGAGGCCGGGCTTCCTGTTCTTGGCGAGGGCAACCGCATCGGTGTGGGTGCGGGCGACGCCGATCACGTGGTGGCCGAGATTCTTCACCAGACTTTCGAGATCCATCGCGATAAAGGTCTCGTCCTCGATGATGAGCACATCGGTGGCGATCTCCGCCGCCATTTCGCGCCCGGCGGCATCGGCGAGGCTGCGGGTCTCGGCGACATCGGTTCCCAGAATGAACGCGACTTCTTCTTCCGAGAAGCCTTCGAGCGACAACAGTAGGAAAGCCTGGCGCGGCAGTGGGGTGATATTCGAAAGCCGTCGCTCGGGCGGCATCGGCAGGGTCGTCACATCGGGATCGTCGTTGATCGATACCGAGTTCCAGATTTGCGTAAAGATCCGGAATAACCCGGCACGGGGGCCGTGACGTTCGTCGAGCAGGGATGGATCCTGAAGCAGCGCCTCAAGCATGGCCCCGACATATGCATCGCCCGATGTCTGGCTTCCCGTCAAGGCACGGGCGTAGCGGCGCAGCAAAGGCAAGTGTTCGGCAACAAGCTGTGATCGGGACATCCCCACTCCATCCTTGTCTTGGGCCGCAAACGTTAAACGGGAGGCGACCCGGTATCCCCCTGACATGGGTGAACTACGTGCGGGGACAAGAAAAGTTCCGTCAGCCCACGGAACTATTCACCCAACTTTGAATTAGCCATTACGAACGAGCCCCCCGAGGGCGCAGGGACCAATTTCGAGGATTAGTCGTGAAAATACAAAAGCTTAACTCTGGGGGAAGCGGTGAACAGGTCATGAAGGAAGCAAAAAGGCAGGGCGGCCTAAATGCCGAGATCCAGTCGCGAATAGGCCACCAGCTGCGCGCCATGTACGACGATGTCGTCCGGCAGGGGGTTCCGGACCGGTTCGTGGATCTGATCCGGAAACTTGATGTGGCCGAGGCCAATCCCCAACTTAGGAATTCGGGCGACAAAAATGACGGAGGGGAATGAATTATGCCTCTCACAGACTCACTCCGCGACGACATCCTGGCGTCAGTTCCAAGCTTGCGCGCATTTGCGATCTCGCTTTCCGGCAACGGCGACCGCGCCGACGATCTGGTGCAGGAGACCCTGTTGCGCGCCCTTGCCAACATCGACTCGTTCCAGCCAGGCTCCAACCTGCCGGCGTGGCTGTTCACGATCCTGCGCAACCTGTTCCGCTCGGACTATCGCAAACGGCGGCGGGAGGTGGAGGACGCCGATGGCAGCTATGCCAAAACCCTGAAGACCCAGCCGGCGCAGAGCGCGCATCTGGAGTTCGAGGAATTCCGCGCGGCACTCGACCAGCTTCCGCAGGACCAGCGCGAAGCGTTGATCCTGGTGGGCGCCTCCGGCTTCTCCTATGAGGATGCGGCGGCGATCTGCGGCTGCGCGGTCGGCACCATCAAGAGCCGGGTCAACCGGGCGCGATCGAAACTCTCGGCACTGCTCTATGTCGATGGCGCCGAGGATTTCGGCCCCGATGAAACCGTGCGCGCGGTGATCGGCGGCAGCGGCGGCTAAATCCAGTTCGATTTCCAGCTCACTCAGCGACATTCTGGATGCGCCGTGAGGCGCAGGCCTCAGATGTGCAATTGCACATCTGAGAATCTCGAGATCATTTTCGCGAGATTTCGGGGTCATGTTCGCATGTCCCGGAATCCCGGCGTCGCTGTTGGCTGACCATCGCGAGAGCTTTAGCGGTGCCGGAAATTTTCGGTTCGATCCCTCTCCGACATATCGACCACGGTCTCCATCGGCGCGGTGAGTTCGTACACGTAACTCACATCGGTAAAGTACCGCTTCGATGTCCCGCCAAGCGCCTCCGGCGCGACGCGGTCCAGCAGGATGACGCCGAAATCGCTGTCGGCGCGGCGGGTCGCCGCGCTGGTGTTGAACTCTTCCCAGCGAAAATAAAAGATGGTGTCTGGCTCTTCCCCCGTCACTTCCCAATGCGCGACGATATGGGGATGCTTGCCGACCAGCGAAAGCCCTTCATCGGAATGCGAAGCCAGTTCGAAGAACAGCAGCGAAAGCGACTGCGCCGCCCGCGCGCTAACGGTGATTTCCGGACCACTGACCGCAATACGCTCAGCATGGGGTATCGCGCGCGCTTCGAACAGCCCCTTCAGCTTCACGCCCTGCCACTGGCTCTCGCTGAGCAGGGAGACCACGTTCGACATGGCATGAATCCGGCCGATCAGAAGTTCACGGGCGACCTCGATGTCGGAGCCATGGCGCAGCGTCCGGGTCACGATCGACTGGATCACGGCAAGAATATTCTTTACGCGATGATTGAGCTCGTCGATGACGGCGGTCAACCGGCGCTCGAAGCCGATCCGAACCTGGATTTCACGGCTGAGCCGCAGGTTATTGTAGGCGACATATCCGAACAGCCCGCAGATGACCGCCGTCAGCGCGAGGCCGATGGCGGCCACGATAGCGGCGGCCTGTTGGGCCCGCATCACCGTGTTGGTCTTGGCGTAATAGCTGAGCGACCAGTCGCGGCCTCCGAACGCGACCGTCCTCGTCACCGATGGTGTGGGACCTTGTGGACCCGCCGTTCTCGATATGACGACGTCCCGGTCGTTTGCGATCAGCTCGCCATAGTTTCTGCGCGGATCTTTCAGCACCACCGAGAACAGCGACAGATCGTCGTTGGCCAGCATCAGCGGCGCCAGCTCGTAGGCGAACGTCACAAAGCCGGCAGGTTGTGCCTCGCCCTCCTGCAGAACCGGCGCGGCAAGCACGAGACCGATCGGTCCGTCCGGACGCAGCAGCGGAAGGGGATCTGACGCGACAGGCTTCATCTCCACCAAGGCTCGTGCCAACATCGGTCCCAGAATGGGATGCTGGTCGAAGCAACGTCCCGAAAACGCCTTCATCTCTTCATTGCGGGGTTCGACATCCATCAACACGTCCATCGGCCGGTCGAGAGAGCCCGCATCCAGGGGAGCATCGTCATAGCTGCGGATTGTCGGGTTCGGAAACCCGGCACCCGCCAGTTCGGCGTGTGCGGCCTCCAGTTCATTTGGCCCGAGCCGGGCGATCCAGCCTGCGACCACGAAATCGGTCTTGAAGGCATA
>JAJYAH010000107.1 GCA_021779635.1 Pseudomonadota bacterium
CATCGCCAAGTCGCTGGTGCAGGATCCCTCGATCGTCATCTTCGACGAACCGACGCGCGGCGTGGACGTCGGCACCATCCCGGAGATCCATGCGCAGATCCGGGCGCTGGCCGACGAGGGCAAGGCGGTGGTGGTGATCTCGTCCTACCTGCCGGAGGTGCTGAGCATCTCGGACCGCATCCTGGTCGCGCGCCTGGGGCGCATCGTGGCCGAATTCGATGCTGCCGCGGCGACCGAAGAAAAGATCATGTACGCCGCGATTCACTAAAGCCTTTTCCAGGCCTCCGTGGAGACGGGAAAATATCTCCATCAATTCGCGATTGGGCTGTTCGAGCGGGCGGCACGTTGGATCGGCGAGGTCTGAGACGAGTGATTCGAGCCCATGACGTGCAGTCGTGGTGATCATGCGAATTCGGCACTCAGGTGAGTACTTCTGGCGCGTCGCTCGCTTCGTCGTTCAAAAGGTCACGCACCAGCGGAATCACTTTTCTGCCATAGAGGCCGATACAGCGCATGAGTTTCTCGTGAGAGAGCGCACCCGCGCTGTATTTCATATCGAAGCGTGAGATGCCGAGAACCCTGGCGGTCGATGCGATCCGCCGCGCCACCGTCTCCGGTGAGCCGACATACAGGGAACCTGTAGCCGCCTCCCGATCGAATTCAGCCCGTTGCATCGGCGGCCAGCCGCGTTCGGCGCCGATCCGATCGCGCATCCGCTTGTAGTCCGGCCAAAGTTCTTCGCGTGCCTGCTCATCGCTCTCGGCGACGTATCCCGGCGAATGAACGCCGATGAGTCGTGCCGGCTTGCCGAGATGCTCGTAGGCGCGGTGATAGAGGTCGACGTAAGGCCCAAATCGACTTGGTTCGCCGCCGATAATGGCGAGCATCAGCGGCATGTCATATCGGGCCGCGCGCACGACCGATTCCGGGCTGCCGCCGACCCCGATCCAGGTCGTAAGATGTCCGGAGTCGACCGGCGGAAATACCCGCTGATTTGCCAGCGGCGGCCGCGTGGTGCCTTGCCATGTCACCGGTTCCTGCCGGATCAGTGCCGCAAAGAGATCAAGCTTTTCCTCAAACAGCTTTTCGTAATCGCTGAGATTGAATCCGAACAGCGGAAAGGATTCCGTAAAGGATCCGCGGCCGAGAATGACCTCGGCCCGTCCGTTGGATACGGCGTCCAGTGTTGCAAACCGCTGGAACACCCGGATCGGATCATCCGAGCTCAGCACCGTCACCGCCGAGCCCAAACGAATTCGCTTCGTGCGCCCTGCGATTGCGGCAAGCAGGACCTCGGGTGAAGATACCGCGAAATCGGCCCGGTGGTGCTCGCCGACGCCGAAAAAGTCGATGCCCAGATCATCGGCAAGAACCGCCTCGTCGATAACATGGCGAATGACCTGGGCATGCGGCAATGGATGGCCATCATGTCCGGTCGTGACATCACCGAAGGTATCAAGTCCGAGTTCAAGACTTATCGACATATTTGCTCACTGTTGATTTTGTAACCGGTTGCACGTGCGTAACCGCGCTCAATCCGCTTCAAGCCGCGGTCCGTTGCAGGCCGGCGTCATATTGTTTCTGTGCTTTCAGCACCTTGTCGATGTGGGTTTCCGCCCACACCCGCAGGCCATCGACGGTGGCGGACAAGGTCCTGCCGAGCGGCGTAATCGAATATTCGACCGTGACGGGCACCGTCGGGATCGCCTTCCGGCTGACTAGGCCGTCGCGTTCCAGACTTTTCAGGGTTTGGGACAACACCTTTTGCGAAATGCCTTCGATCTGGCGACGTATCTGGTTGAACCGCACCGGGCCGTCGCCGAGCAGTCCCAATATCAGGACCGCCCATTTGTCGGCGACGCGGTCCAGCACCAGACGGGTCGGGCAGGCGGACGCATAGGCGTTTCGCTTATGGCGCGCAGTCTGCATGACGGTCTCCTCGAGGTAACCAGCTTACGCAAAAGTGCCTTCTTCACACCTGTAAGCCGATCGGATAGCTGGTACCAAATAGATACCACATGGAGCAGCCAGATGAAAATCGCCTTGATCGGAGCCACCGGCAACGCCGGATCGCGCATCCTTGCCGAATTGTCCCGCCGCGGCCACCACATCACTGCCATCGCCCGCCATCCGGAAAAGATTCCGGCGCTATCCGGTATAATTCCGTTGAAGGCCGATGCGGGTGACGTCGTCGGGCTTGCCGCGGGCATCAAGGGCCATGACGCGGTTGTCAGTTCGATCCATTTTAGCGCCAGCGATCCGCACAAGCTGATTGCCGCTGTGCATCAAGCCGGCATTCCCCGCTACCTGGTGGTTGGCGGAGCCGGCAGCCTTGAAGTCGCTCCCGGCGTGAAGCTGATCGATACCCCGCAATTTCCGGCGATATACAAGGCCGAGGCTGCGGCCGGTGGGGTCTTCCTTGATCTGCTGCGCCAGGAGCCTGTGCTGGATTGGAGCTTTCTTTCGCCCTCGGCGATGTTCGTGCCCGGTGAGCGCACCGGGAAATTTCGCCTCGGCCGCGACCAGTTGCTTGCCAACGACAAGGGCAGCAGCATCTCGTTCGAGGATTATGCGATCGCGCTGGCCGATGAGATCGAAAAGCCCGCTCATTCGCGCCAGCGCTTTACCGTCGGATATTGAAGCATCGCCGGTGAGATCGTCATCGGGTTGACATCAATCGGGTTTTCAGGTTCGAGGATCGGTCGCTTTTGTTTCGAAAAACTCTCTTACGCGCGAGCGCGCCATGGCATAAGAGCGGCCGCAATCTTCTCCAGCCGCGTGGCACATGATTCGTCTCGACAATATTTCCAAGCAGAATGGTCATCAGATCCTCTTCATCGAGGCCTCCGCGGCACTCCAGAGGGGCGAGAAGATCGGTCTCGTCGGCCCCAACGGGGCCGGCAAGACTACGCTATTCCGCATGATCACCGGTCAGGAACTGCCCGACGAGGGCCAGGTCGCCGTCGATCGCGGCGTCACCATCGGCTATTTCAGCCAGGACGTCGGCGAGATGTCAGGCCGCAGTGCGGTGTCCGAGGTGATGGACGGTGCTGGTCCCGTCAGTGCCGTGGCGGCAGAGCTGAAGGAGCTCGAGGCCGCCATGGGCGATCCTGGCAGGGCCGATGATATGGATGACATCATCGCGCGCTACGGCGAGGTGCAGGGACGTTTCGAGGAACTGGACGGTTACGCGCTGGAGGGACGGGCGCGCGAAGTCCTTGCGGGGCTCAGCTTTAGCGAGGAGATGATGGACGGCGACGTCGGCGCGCTGTCGGGCGGCTGGAAGATGCGCGTGGCGCTGGCGCGTATTCTATTGATGCGTCCCGACGCCATGCTGCTGGACGAGCCGAGCAACCATCTCGACCTCGAAAGCCTGATCTGGCTCGAGCAGTTCCTCAAAGGTTATGAGGGCGCGCTGTTCATGACCTCGCATGACCGCGAGTTCATGAACCGCATCATCAACAAAGTAGTCGAGATCGATGGTGGTCAGCTGACGACCTATTCCGGCAATTACGAATTCTACGAGCAGCAGCGCGCGCTGAGCGAGAAGCAGCAGCAGGCCCAGTTCGAGCGCCAGCAGGCGATGCTGGCCAAGGAAATCAACTTCATCGAGCGTTTCAAGGCACGCGCCTCGCATGCCGCGCAGGTGCAGAGCCGGGTCAAGAAGCTGGAGAAGATCGAACGGGTCGAGCCGCCACGGCGGCGCCAGACGGTGCAATTCGATTTCCTGCCGGCGCCGCGCTCCGGCGAGGACGTGGTAAGCCTCAAGCAGGTGCACAAGGGTTACGGCTCGCGGCGCATCTATGAGGGATTGGATTTCCAGGTGCGCCGCCGGGAGCGCTGGTGCGTCATGGGTATCAATGGGGCCGGCAAATCCACGTTGCTGAAACTGGTGGCGGGATCGACCGAACCGGACGACGGCACGGTGGCGATCGGCGGCAGCGTCAAGATGGGCTACTTCGCGCAGCACGCTATGGATCTGCTCGATGGTGAACGCACCGTGTTCCAGTCGCTGGAGGATTCCTTCCCGCAGGCCGGGCACGGATCGCTGCGCGCGCTGGCCGGCTGCTTCGGATTCTCCGGCGACGACGTGGAGAAGCGATGCCGGGTGCTGTCGGGCGGCGAAAAGGCGCGCCTGGTGATGGCGAAGATGCTGTTCGACCCGCCAAACTTCCTGGTGCTGGACGAGCCCACGAACCATTTGGATATGGCCACCAAGGAAATGCTCATCACCGCGCTATCGCAGTATGAGGGCACCATGCTGTTCGTTTCGCACGACCGGCACTTTCTCGCGGCGCTGTCCAATCGGGTGCTGGAGCTGACGCCCGAAGGCATTCACGTCTACGGCGGCGGCTACACGGAATATGTTGCGCGCACCGGCCACGAGGCTCCCGGCCTTCGTAGCTGAGCTGGGAGACGAAGGCGTGTCCGGCTTGAGCAGGCTTCCGCTGGGAAACCGCGAGATGGCCTTTGATTGAATCGGTTCTGCCGGCGGCTCACGTCACCTCTCCCCTTGTGGGAGAGGTCGGATCGCATCGCTGGACGCGATCCGGGTGAGGCGTTGCGATCTATCGTTAGGCCGTAACCCCTCACCCCGACCCCCTAAGAGCGAGCTTCGCTCGTCTCGGCCCACTCGAAGTCGGATATATCCGACTTCAATGATTCTAGATGCCCAACTCGGGTAAACCCGAGTTGGGTGGGACAGGGAGTTCGCTGCCGTTGCCTTTGCGGATCGATCTAATCTCATCATGCTCTAGATCTACAGCGCGGATCCCGTCGCAACGACGCGGCTCGTTGCCGGCGCTGGTTGCGAACGCAGATTATCGCGCGACAGAATCACCCGGCCCCGGAAGATGCGCGCAAATTTCGATTCAAAGTACTTTCGCACTTCCCTGGTATAGAAGCCGATCGAAGGCTCTTCGTTAAAATCAAGCGCGATGACGCCGCCGGGGTTGCGAAAATGTTCTTCGATGTCGTTGATGAAGAAATCCCACCCGTCCACCCCCCACAGGCCGTCCGTCCTGTGCCCATTCTTTGACTGCAGCACGGCTGCTTGTCGAAATACTTGTAGCTGTCGTATCGCTCTTCGGATGAAGAGGACTAAGCCCAAGGCACATATTTAGAAAGTTCGTATGTTGTCAACTTGGCAAAACTGCGACTCGTCGATGACAACATCCCATCCCGAAGCTGCTGCGAATCGACGACTGCGAGCGCGTGACTCACGACACCAGGTAGCATTGATCTGCACAAAAATTCCAGAAGATGACCAATCTTTCGGCGTTGAGGACCATGATATCGTCACAACTGGGGAATGAAAATGTGAGCAGGTCGAAACGGACAATTGCCATGCTTGCTACTTTGATCTTGTCGACAA
The DNA here is from genome assembly GCA_021779635.1 of Pseudomonadota bacterium. The sequence continues at coordinate 5,375 of JAJYAH010000107.1, forward strand.
TGTTTCTCGCGGGCTTCTTCGTTGGCTACGCTACGCGTGGGTGGCGGTCGCACAAGCGCGGCGCGAACTACCTGATGTACTCGGCCTACCGATCCGAACCCCCGACCACAACGTTCGGCCATGCCCGCCGGCCATTTTAAATGCGCCAAAGGGCCTAAACGAAAAAGTTGGCCTAGAGCCTGCGCCTGAGGCGTATTCCCATGGCGGTGACGTCGGGTCGGAACCGTAACGTTGAGTGGTTAGGTAAAAGGACGCGCTACGTTGCGGGACTGGTGTCTCACTTTAAGGTGCAATCTGGTGGGCGGGTTGCCGCGGTGTTGCGACGTCACTCCGGCGGCGAATCGTGGGCTGATGGGTTGCTCGGTTCTACATCGTGATAGTCATCATCCGTCCCTGGTGCCGGCGTCTCGATGCTCTGACGGGTGCGGGATCGCAAACGAGTTGTAGCAACATGACTGATATCAGCAATGCTTCTCCGCGACGGTATTTCGTCGACAACCACGGGCGGCGTGTGCTGGTCGGGCTGACGATTGAGGAGACCTTGGAATTTGAGGAGCTGGATAATCTGGCGGCCAGCAACACATGCGCTGGGCATGTATTGTGGGAAAAAGGGTTTCCAGCCACCAAGCAGGAAGAACGCTGGCTTGAACTCTACACCAAGCACGACAAGGCCTGGACCAAGTGGATGGCCGATACCCGCGCCAGCCGAAAGGGAAATTCACCTTTTCTTAACTAGGGTGGAGCGACTTTTATGTGTTGCTTCGTAAACTGGTCTGGACCGGAGACACACGGATGTTTCAGTTGCGTCTGCGAGCTAGCGCGCACAACTATATCAGGGCCCGCTTGGGCTATGACCGCTTCAAGGCCCGTTCTGCGGACCGGGACGCCGAAACCGACCGGGCGCGCATTGAATCGATCCTGACGGCGATCGAAGCCGCGTTGCAGGCGGCACAAAACGAACAATCGGGCTTGAGTCGCCGAATCGACGACGTATTGGCGCGTGCCGCGGTGACCATTGGCAACGGAACCGACGAATATCTGGAGCGCGAAGCGCTCGATAGTTACCACCAGGACCTGTTTGCAGCCGAGATCTGCAATGGGCAGCGCCGGCTGGAGCAGCTGGCCGCCGAGATTGTCCACTTCAGATTCATGAAGGCTGCAATGTTGAGCCGATTTCCGGATTATAAAAAGTCGATGCCGACCAACTGATCTGTAGGCGTCAATATTCCCCGTTCCATTTTCGATCTGGTAATTGTTGATCGGGATGTACGAGGCCAGCGCAAGTGCGCGTTACCATCAGCACGTCGTCGAAGAACTCGATATGATTGACCGCATCCGATTCCGCTGCAGATTTGTGCCTGGTCTTTAGCCGCAAACCAGAACGGGCCGCCGCTCGATGCCGTGCGGCGTTTCAATATGGGCAAACTTTATGCAGCCGGGGTAGATCGCCAGGCTGTAATGGAAAGGTACCTGATCAAAATATCCGTGCATCGGGCAAAGATAGGCGAGATACGGCCCGCAGCGCGTCAGCGGATACTGGCGCCCGCGGGCTGACGCCTCGTCAGGTGCGCCACTCAGCATGGCGAAGAATGCGGCAACGACAGCGATCTTTGTCACGTGCGGCATATTCAGACCCTTTCAAAATTATCGTGAGTATCGAGCGTCGGAGAATAGACTATAGCGCGACGGTTGGCCAAGGCGTAAGCCGACGCGACATTCTGAGCCGATTGCGAAAGGCGCGCCGCCAAGCCTTCGAGCCATTTCGACAAAGGCTGCTCCAGCACAATTTGCGAACTGCGGCAAAAGCAACCAACATCGCCCAAAAAGTAATCGCTCTCGATTTGCGCTTTGGATCGCAATGATCGTCAGCGCTGTGTTCAGAATGCTAAAATTGTTGGCTAAAGAAAGTCCGATAGAGCCGATCAGCAGCACCGCAAGAACCTGCAACAGCATTTTTAGCAGCGAGACTTTGCCAGTCGAAAAGTCAAGCGTGCCTAACGCGATATGGAGCGTTCCATCCAAGGTTCCCGTCGTTTTTTTTCGGTCACGTCGGTGTCCGCATTCTTCCGAATTGAGCCGCACCATGCACTTCTGGAACGCAATTCACGGTATCGCCCTCTCGCTTTTCTAACTTTTGGTTTGCAGCTTTTCTAAACTTTGGGTTTGCAAAGGAGACAAAGCCATAGTGCGGCACAAACGACACGGTTCAGGCAAAACATATTTCTGCCCGGATTGGCCAACTTTCCGCCCGGAATGGCTTATCTGATGCGCGTCCGTCTCGTGGGTTCCCAAGTCAAATAGCGTGAGCGTATGGAAAGTTCGAGTAAACAGTGGATATTGTTGCGTTGGTACTGATCATCAAATCCGATCTCTGGATCGACGATAGGCATCATTTCGCGCGCTATTTGCGCAGGGACGCGCAAGCGATGGGCGCCGATTGTAGTGATTGGGTCTCGCGATGCTGAAACGGCTCGGTTTTCCAGCACTTGCGGTTGTTGCTACGGTGTTGTTGCCCGCGTGCACGTTGCTTCCGGGAACGGGGCCTTATAGCGACACGGTGAACGGAAATGCGACAGCGGGCGTGCGATCCACGACATCATTGCCGTATGCGCTGGTTGACGTGACCGCTGATACAATCGGCTTTCTTTCGCAGCCAAATCTGATCACGTTCAAGGGCGCGTTCCCCGATAAGCGCCCAAAGCCGACCCAGGTAATCGGTGTCGGCGACGTCCTCAATATAACGATCTTTGAAGCTGCGCCCGGCGGCCTATTCACGCCTGGACAATCCGCGGGCGCACGGCCCGGAAACTTCGTCGATTTGCCGGCGCAGGCCGTTGACCAGAGGGGTAGTATTTATGTGCCCTATGCCGGCGAGATTCCGGCTGCCGGACGAACCATACCGGAAATCCAACAAGCGGTCATTGCTCGGCTGCGGAACCGCGCTATCGAGCCGCAAGTAGTTATCAGCCTCAATCAGCAGCATGCAAGCGTCGTCAGCGTTTTGGGTGACGTGAATACGCCGGGCGTTCTGACTGTTAACAGCGTTGGCGAGCGACTGCTGGCGCTGATCGCACGCGCCGGAGGCCCGAAGTTTGAGGCGGTCGAAAGTTACGTGACGTTGCAGCGGGACGGCAAGCCCGTCAGGGTGCTGTTAAGCGAAGTGGTGCATGACCCGCGCGAAAATATCTTCGTTCGTCCGAACGACGTGATTTTCGTCACCCATGAGTCACCGACGTTTACCGCGCTCGGAGCGCTCAATCAGAACGTCTTTGGCTTTAACTCAGAGATTCCATTCGACGTGGAAACGCTGACGCTTGCGCAGGCGATGGGCAAGGCGGGTGGACTCAACGATCAGCAATCCGACCCAAGCGAGGTTTACGTTTATCGGTATGAGGAACGTCCCTTCCTGGAGAAGCTCGGCGTCGACACTTCAAGATTTACTTTCGATAGGATACCGACGATCTATCGCGTTAACTTGCGCGATCCATCGGGCATGCTGCTGGCCGGCGGTTTCCAAATGCGAACGAAGGATGTTCTTTATGTCGCCAATGCCAGGGTTGTGGACTACTACAAGCTCCTGACGCTCATCAACAACACGACCGGCACCGCATCTAACACGGCGAACGCGGTGACCAACGTGAACGCGGCAGCCAAGACCAGGTGGTAAGTCCAAACTGAACGTCACGATCGTGGACCGCGATGGTTCGCCGGATACCGTTTTCGCTTCCGGTCAGACGCTGAGGTCCGTCCAGCTCCGGGTAGCGATCACGCCGTTGTTCTTGGCTCTGCTCTTTTTAAGGTCGACTGAGCTATTCTGGGCTGTAGGTTGGACAGAAGCCGAAACTCTGGCAGCTGGCGCTCTCAGGAGGTCCTTGCGCTTGCGGTCACCACCGTGCTGCTCAGTCAAGTGGGTCAACAGTTCTTGAGATTGCAGTCGAGACTGGAACGGAGAAGCCGTCGGATATCATGCTGGCATGTGGTTCGAGTGCCAGTTCCAAGCCGTCCCGATAATCGACTTCAGGTCATGTAGGGGTGACCAGCCAATCGTTCGCTTCGCAAGAGAGTTGTCAGCGACCAACGCTGGCGAGTCGCCTTCGCGGCGTGGCCCGTACTGAATGCTAAAGCGTCGACCAACCACATTTTGAACGGTTTCGAGCAACTCCTTCACGCTTGTCCCATGGCCGGTTCCGAGATTCAGCGCCTGACTCGCGCCGTTGCTCAGGAGATGCTCGACCGCGCGGGTATGCGCGTCGGCAAGATCAAGGACGTGGACGAAGTCGCGCACGCAGGATCCATCACGCGTGTCATAATCTGTGCCCAAGACCTGAAAATGTGGCCGGCGTCCGAGTGCGGTCTCGATTGCGATGGGTATGGCATGAGTTTCCGGCGTATGCCATTCACCGATACGTCCTTCCGGGTCTGCTCCCGCGGCATTGAAATAGCGCAGGATAAAAGATCGAAAGCCTTGGTAGAGGTCCAAATCTTTCAATATCTGTTCGACGATAAGTTTACTTCGGCCGTAGGGATTGATCGGCGACTGGGGATGAGTCTCATTCATTGGGATTGACGACGGAATGCCGTATGTGGCGCACGTCGACGAAAACACGATCTTGTTGATCCCGGCGACCTGCGCCGCGCGCAGCAACGTAATCGTTCCAGAGACATTGTTGTCGTAATAACTGCCTGGATCCCGAACCGACTCGCCAACCTCGATCGCCGCAGCAAAATGTATGATCGCTAGGGGATCGTATTTCCTGAAGACCTCATCGAGTCTGTCGCGGTTTCGAATGTCACCAACCTCCAGTGGGCCCCACTTTACGAATTCGGCATGACCATTTGACAGGTTGTCATATACGACAGGTGTGAAACCTTTGTTGAAAAGATCGAGGCATGTGTGCGATCCGATATATCCCGCTCCACCAGCGACAAGAATGTTTGACATTTAGCACAATTTCCCGAAAAGCGACGCGATGTTGCCAGGTTCCCATTGTGATCAATAGTCGCCAATTACGCAAATGCAAAGCTTTAGGTAGGTCTTTCGCGAACGGTACAGCATGAGGTAATTTAGCCCGGCCTTCAGCGGATCCAGACTACATCGTCCAGAAATTATTGATCCAATTTGACAGCGCCGCCAAAATGATGCGGCTTCGCTGTGTGCTGAAGAACAACTGGCCTGCTAAATGGGCAAGGAAGATCGGCAGATTGCGCGGGCCTCGAATGTGCGTCAACCTTCCGGTGCGTGCCTCCGAAGTCCTCTGCCTCGCTTAGGTGCTGCAGCACCCCGGAGGTCGCTTGCCCGAACCGCGCTAATTCGCCATCGGGCTGCGGGCCGTCCGTGAACTTGATGGATGTCTCCTCACCCTCTCGTGTCTCGATGTGCTTCGGGTTGCTTGACAGTATTGCGTTCCGGAGAGCCATTATTGCAGCGATGCGGCAAAGCCGGGATCGAGCGATCGCACGGCGTCACCTATATAGGCCCTGCCGTCGGGCGAGCCGCGCCGATACGCATTCGCGATGACAGGTTTGAGATCGGGACGTCGCGTTAGGATCAGACGGATATCGCCGCGCGCCAGGTTTTTGAGGTCGGCATCGGCAATGGACGCCAAAGCGGATATCAAGCCGAGGCGCGCCGGGATCAGCGCTACGTCGGCGCCAGAGGTGAGGTAGGACATCCTGAGCGCTTCAGCGACCGACTGCCGGTCCTGTCCCTGGTTCTGAAGCATTGCCAGCAGTAGCCAGATGCGAGATGAATGCGGTGCCAGCGACAGTGACCGCTTGGCCGAGGCAAGGGCACGCTCGTGCGCCTGGATTATTTCGGGTGAAGGCGGCGATTCGTGGGTGCCGAGCGCCGGAGCAGCTCGTGCCATAGCGACGTCGCCGAGCAGATCTCCCCTCCATGGCGCCGCTGCTGCCGCCCATTTCGCCATCGACCCAGGGGCACTTGAGTCCGACAGCGTGAGGTCTTGAGAAAAGTGTTGTGTTTTGGGGGTCAGCTTTTCTGCAAGAATTGTAGCAACCGCGAACCAGCCCAGCACGATACCAATCAGCAAGGTGGCGATTCGAAACCTGTCCGAGACATTCTTCATTGGCATTCCATAAGGCTCAAGTAGATGCCGTCTCTAGATCGTGAACATGCGGTCGCCCTGGATGGTTAGCAACGTCAAAATACCGGTGGCATAGGCCCCTGTGTCGATATTAATGCGGTTTGGTCGGATATCCGGTTTGGCCACAGGGGTATGACCGTGCACCACGAACTTGCCGAAATTGTCTTTACATTGAAGGAATTCATCACGGATCCAAAGCAAATCTTCTTCGCGTTGTCGTCGCAGCGGCACGCCAGGCTTGACTCCCGCATGAGCAAAAAAGAAATCTCCGCAAACAAAGCTTAACCTCAGCTTGCTAAAAAATCGGCGATGGTGATCCGGCATGTCCTGTCTCAACGCGTGGACGAGTGCGGTTTGCTCATCCCGATCTGGTTTGATCGAGGGTGCGAGCCCGTAAGACATTAGGGTTTGCAGTCCGCCATATTCCTTCCACGCCTCAAGCCGGCTAGCGTCCTTCAAGACCTCAAACAGGAACGCTTCGTGATTGCCCTTGAGAAAGATGCTCTCGTGGCGACGGCCGCGGTCGACCAGCAAATCGATAGTTTGCCGAGACGCCGGTCCGCGATCGATATAATCGCCGAGAAAAACATGAAGCGATCGGGCCGGCCCGGCACGGGCCAGGTGAAGGTCGATTGCGGCGAACACACTCTCAAGCAGGTCTGCACGTCCGTGAATGTCACTGATTGCATAGATCCGCATCCCGTCGGGCAAGCTCGGTTTAGGTCTTGGCTTGCGTAAAAATCCCATCATGTCGACGCTTTAGTCCTGAAGTTCCGAGTTGTTTAACCCCGACCAGCAACGAATGGAACCACCGTTAGCAGACCTGCAGCTTCAGCTTAAGCGGATTTAGGTCTTGAACCATGGTTGCCACGCGCGAAAGCAAGCCCCACGCTTTCCCTGGTCGTCACCGGACGATCGGCGGCTCGGCACAGATGCCGCCATCCAGGTGATGTGCGCGTTTAGCCGGCTTTGCGCCCGGTGGTCTGGGCAAGCCCCAGCCCAACGATAATCGCAGCCGTCATCTGAACGGTTACGGTAGTAAAACTGGCATCGCAATAAGCCTCACAGAAGGCGACGACGAGGCAAGCGGCCGCACCAGCTGCGTAAAAAGAATCTCTGCCCCGCGCCAAGGCACCGCGAAACAGCATCACCAGCAGTTGGATCACCAATAGAAACACCATCAGTATTCCGACGCGGCCCCATTCAAGCACGATTGACGTAATGGTATTGATGGCAGCCGGGCCAGGCGCACCGTCCGCGTCGCGATAGATCGCGGCGAGCGCCTGATAGGTTCCGACGCCGTCACCGGTCCAATTTGCGTCGGCCATCATGCGCAAGGTGGCGGCAACGGCGTCCGCTGATCGGATTTTCGCAAAACGAAAGAGCGGACTGAGGGAGGAATTGGCCGCGAAACGCAACGCGATCACGCCCCCGCAGGCCACCAGGACAGCGGCACAAAGCGTTGTCGCGGTCCAGCGCGCAAGATTCAATCGTCGGATCAGGATGACGAGACCGACAACTACCAGTCCAAATGCGGTGTCAATCAGTACATCGTAAGTGGCATAGGTAATCAGGGCAACCAGACAAACGACGGCGCCCGCGGTGCCCAACAGCATCAAGCCGACGAAGCTCCGCAGGGGCTGACCTGGTCGCCCGGATCGCGTCTCGTAGCGCTCTGCTCCGCGCACGACGAATGCCAAGTTCAGTACCACGCCAAATGCCGCCAAAGCGACGAGAGAAGAGGTAAGGTCGTCGGTCGAATTCGCCGGTTTAAGGACGGCTAAATCGCGAAACAGGAGCAGTTCCATGGCGATAAATGTGGTGATGGTACAAAGCGTGGCCAGAATCGTTTCGGCGCGTTCGCGATTGCGAGTGAGAACACACGTTACAAACGCGAGTGAGATGAGGCTGAGATAGCCGAATAGACCGCGCAGGGTAAAGCCAAGATCGATGCTGATATGGCCAGACAGAGAGTCCGGGAGCG
>JAJYAH010000860.1 GCA_021779635.1 Pseudomonadota bacterium
TGTCCCGCGAGCCGCGTCGCCGTGGCCGTTGAGCCGATGTTTTAGTGCCAGCTCGAAAGCCCCGAATGCCTGCACTTCACCGACCACGAAGAGATGGTAATCGAAGAAGGCATAGATCATCGTGTTTCGAGCACGATCGAAGGCCGCCGCCACATCAGCGGGTGCATTACCTGCGAGACTGATGTCGGCCAGCGCCCCATGATGGTCCACGAGCGTCATTCTACGGGCCGTGCCGTTTTCGACAATACAGAGATCGGCGAAGCGGGGATCCGGCTTCAGAATGTCATCGAGGGGCTTGAAGGGCATTAGTTGATCAACACGGCGTCATTCTAGGATGACATTAAATGACGGATACGGTCGTCGGAAAGCGGCAAGCACTCGATCGCGTGCTCGGTCCATCTCGCGAGCTGCTGCGTCAGTGAGCATGAAGGTCGGGCAGGTGGGATTGCCGCAGCCGCAAGGCCTGATTTCGCCGGAGGACAACAGCGTTTTGAAACAGCGACGAAGCTGATCTAGTTCACGGACCGTGAGTTCTAGAGCCTTGCGGATGCCGGCGTCGCGAATATGATGAAGTGACGGAAGCCGGTGAATTTCGACGCCTTCGCGTGTTTGCCAGATGCCGGTGCTGAGAACGCGAATCGTATCGTCGATAGCCTGCAGGAAAGCGGGAAGATTACTCTCCTGCTGGAACGGTGTTCGGAACGCAGGGCGATCAAATGCGCGGGCGAGCATGGCCAAGGCCTGCTGGTCGTCGACCTCCGGAAACAGATCAACAAATCTGCGAAGTTCTGCTTCAGCATCAGGGAACGGAACGCCGTCGACCAAGCGCCGCAGGAGGAATTCGGCTCGAAGCCGGAGATGCTCCTCGAATTCCGGGCCAGACCAGATTGTTACGTTATGGACGCCGAGTTTCGCAGCGGCCGCGCGAACTTCGTCGCGGCGCTGAGCCGAGACGCTGCTGCGGCACACAAACTTGAAAGCGTCAGGTTTGCCGGACGTCGCGTTGACCGCTGCGGCCATATCCTTCTCGGCCTTTGCCTGAGTGAGACTGCTGCGATTGACGCACTGAATGACGGTGCGTTCGTTCGGCCGGTCATCGAACGGGCGTGTGCCGATGATGTCACGTCCCTGATCGCTTCCCGTCTGGCCAAACCAAGCAAGATCAGTCCAGCCGTCGCAGAGGTGATAGGCGAATACGAGGCGCTCGAACTCCGTGCCGCTGAAATCCTCGAAGTGAATCGGCCGAACCGTTCGAGCTATCGTCACTTGTCTACCTCTGCTCTCTCTGAGCCGCGAAGCGGGGTAATGAACGCCACGCCCTCGAAATCCTTCTCATTGTCGGTCACGACGATGCACTCGTTGGCCTCGGCCACCGCGGCAATGATCGTATCAAGCGCACTCCGTGAACGACCTTTCGCTTTGCCGTTGGCCATCAACCGTGCCCACACGAGGGCGGCCTTTTCGTCGAAAGGCAGGACGCGGTCATTAAACAGCGCTTGCGGACCTTCCGGGCCCGCGAACCAGGCTTCGAGGTTGTCGCGCTTTTTGCCTTTCGGCTTTTCAAGAATGCCCCGGCGGATTTCGGCGACAGTGAGCGAGGCGATAAAAAGGTCTTGGTCTTTCTGTGCCCCCATCCATGCTAATAAAGAGTCCGACGGCTCCTGCTTTACGACGTTGCTGATAATATTGGTGTCAAGAAGATAGCGCGTCACAGATCGACCTTTCGCCCTTCTTCGTGGGCGCGCGTGAGGTCGAGATCGGCCCCAACGAGCGGCGAGCGACGCAACGCGGACAGGATGCCACCGGGCTCGGGCGGCTCGCCGGAAACGGCCTGTTGCACCGTGCGCCGAAGCTGCCCGGCCTCCGGCCCCTCCTCGGTCAGCTTCCTGGCGAGCGTTCGGATAAGCGCCTTGTCGGTCTCGAGGGCTTGAAGCTCGAACCGGACGATGCCCCGCTCCGTCAAGCGAGACCGATAGTTCTCGATCGCCCTCTTCTGCGCGCTATTGCTCATCGCCTGCCTCCATGATATATCTGGATATATAGCCGATTTCCTGGCGCTCCGCAAGGTTCGGTGATCTCAGGGCGGAGTCGGCAGCGGCGATATGAGTGCGAGAAGAGCGGTGCCCTGTATCGTGAAGGTCATGGAACGGGCTGGTTTGCTGGGTACTCACGAAAAAGTTTTTCGTGCGCCTGCTCTGGCGCGGCTGCGCCCGGTCACGCTACGGCTTGCGGATCATCGCGCGAATACGATGCAAGTGATTGATGTAGATGGTATTTTTCCCTTGCCAGCTCGCGGGAGTTTGTCTTCTTTGTTGCGATGCGGATCAATCCGCGCAACAACAAGGACGCGGCAGTGGCCCGACCGAGAGGAACAGCAGCAACGGATCTTCGCTTGGTCGCCGATAAGGCGTCCACGGGTTCGGCTGAGTCCGTCTCGTCGAGGCCCGATCCGCGCCTTGTCGAACTGGTGCGGCTGTTGGCCCGGCAAGCCGCCCGTGACTTCGTTCGGGCCGAGACGGAAGGCCGGAAGCGTGAACACCTCCCGGACTGAGGAGGCGTCATGAAGGTTGCTCTCTACGCCCGCTATTCTTCCGACAATCAGCGCGACGCCTCGATTGAAGATCAACTGCGGCTTTGCCGCCTCCATGCCGAGAAGCAAGGCTGGGCAATTGTCGACAGCTATACGGATCGCGCGATCTCCGGTGCCTCCCTGCTTCGTCCCGGCATCCAGGAGCTCATCGGCGACGCGACGCGCGGGAAGTTTGCCGTCGTCCTAGCAGAAGCGATGGACCGGTTGAGCCGCGATCAGGAAGACATTGCCGGCCTTTTCAAGCGGATGGCCTTCGCAGGCGTGCGGATCGTCACGCTTTCGGAAGGCGACGTGACGCATCTTCACGTTGGACTGAAGGGCACCATGAATGCCCTGTTCCTGAAAGATCTAGCGGACAAGACGCGCCGCGGGCTGCGCGGCCGGGTCGAGGATGGCAAGTCCGGCGGCGGGCTTTGTTTCGGCTATGACGTCGTGAAGCAGTTCACGAGTAATGGCGAACCGATCCGCGGCGATCGCACGATCAACGAGGCGGAAGCGACCGTGGTCCGGCGCATCTTTTCGGATTATCTGGCCGGCAAGTCCTCCCGCACCATCGCCTTCGACCTGAACCGGGAAGGCATAGCCGGACCACAGGGTATGGCGCC
>JAJYAH010000861.1 GCA_021779635.1 Pseudomonadota bacterium
TGGGGAAGGTGATTCTGCATCCCTGAGCCGGGTCATCCTCCGTCAGGGTTAACGGGCTTGAGACGTACCAGCCTGACCGGGCGGCCGCCCGATCTCGCCTCAATGAAATCAAAATATCTCCCAAATCGTGCCGGCGATCGTCGCTTTTTGGACTGATTCGAAATGAGAGTCAGGGTTCCAGTAGCGGGCGGGCCTGGGAACAAGAGTTTTAAGAATCCGAAGCCGGGATGCCCGATGTTGCGTCGCAGTAGCGGGAGGCGTCACCATGTCAAGGCAATCGAGGTTCACTTCGCACGGCGAACAGTTTGACGGAGCGGACGGGGCATATGACCTGGACGAGGCCGACTCTCAGTTCAGGTCTTATCGCTCCGCGCGATCGCTCGGCGTGAGGGAGGATCATGATCCCGTGCCCCTTTTTCTTTCGGAATCTCCCGAAGTTCCGTTACCGCGGGCGTTTGGCCGGGAGAGAGGAGTTATCAGGCGGCGCCCTATCCGGACCAGCATCGCGCTGATCGCGGCGGCGGTGGCCTGCTATGCCGTCCTGTCGGTAAAGAATCCATTCCCTGTTTTTGCGAACGCGACGGCGACGCTGATCGGCATGTCGGACGTTCGATCGACTCCCGCTCCGATGGCGCCGGCCGCTCAACCAACCGCCAGCGTTCAGGCCTTGGCGCCGACGCCAACGGAGCCGGCACCAAGACCAGCGCCGACCCGCGACGAAATTGCGCTCGCGATCAGGGCAGCCCATCAGAGCCTGACCCCGGCGGAAATCGGCCAGCCCATCGTCAATGATCCGCCAGTCAGCGCCGCTCCGCCTGTGAATGCTGCTCCGCCGGCAAGCGTTGCCCCGCCAGCAAGAAGGCTTGGTGCCGACGAACTCACCACGCTGATGACGCGGGCCAAGGGCCTGCTTGCAACCGGTGATATTCCGTCAGCCCGCCTGTTGCTGGAACGCGCGGCGGATGCGCAGGAGCCGAGTGCCGCGCTGATGCTGGCTCAAACCTACGATCCCGCGGTGCTGGGAACGCAGGATACCCGAAACATCAACACCGATGCTGCACTGGCACGCACCTGGTACCAGCGGGCTGCCCAACTCGGCTCGGCCGATGCGCAGCGGCGCCTCAGTCAATTGCAATAACTCTTTCAAGTGGGGAACCATATGCGACGTTTAATTGGATTGGCACTCGTTGCCATTATGATGGCTTGCGGCCTGGCGGCGCGGGCCGAAGAGGCCGTGTCTGACCCGGCCAAGGTCAGTGACAGTCTTAAAGCTATCTTTCAATTCGGATCGACGTCCACCAAGCAGGCGCTGAACGCCAACACGGTGACGCTGATCACCGGCACGATCGGCGGCACCTATGTGCAGTTCGGAGCCGATCTCGCTTCCGTGCTCGACGACGGAAACAAGTTGCGCGTACTTCCGATCGTCGGGCGCGGTTCCGTGCAGAGCGTTGCCGACATCCTGTTCCTGCAAGGCGTCGATTTGGGAATCGTGCGGTCCGACACGCTCGACTATCTCGAGAGGAAGGGCTTCGCCAAGGATATCAAGAAACAATTCACCTACGTGACCAAGCTCTACAACGAAGAGATGCAGATCATTGCGCCGAAATCGGTGCAGAGCCTGAGGGACCTCGAAGGCAAGACTGTCAGCGTCGACCTCCCCAACGGCAGCACCTTCGTCACCGTGCTGACGGTTGCCGACCGACTCGGGATCAAGGCGAACTGGGTCTATGTCGAGCAGCGCATTGCGATGGAGAAACTGAAAACGGGCGAGATCGACGCCGTCATCGTGGTGGGAGGCAAGCCTTACAAGTCGGTCTCCAGCTTCGGCAATGACGGCCGTTTCCACCTCGTGAAGGTCGACTACGAAAGGCCGCTACAGGGCGACTACCTGCCGGCAACACTCACCGCGAAGGATTATCCGAACCTGATCGCAGAAGGCGAGAAGGTGGATACAATCGCGGTGCCGGCGCTGCTCGCGGCCTATAACTGGGCGCCCAATACCGATCGCTATCGCAAGCTCACGCAGTTCGTGGATGCGTTCTTCACGAAATTCCCGACCTTCCAGAATCCGCCCTTCCATCCGAAATGGAAGGAAGTTTCATTGTCGGCGCCGCTGGTGGGCTGGAACCGCTTCCCCTACGCGCAGCAATGGCTCGACAGCCACGGGATCGAGCCTGTGGCACGAAGCCGCTTCGACGACTTTCTGAAGCAGGGTGCGGCGGCGGGGAAACTGCCCGCAAATACGGACAAGGAAACGCTATTCAGGCAATTCAAAGCCTGGGAAGCGGAACAAGCCCGGGCACAGGTTCAGCCCGGCCAAAGACAGCGTTAGGCCTCTCGGCCTTGGGTCGGGATGAATCCGCATCCCGGCTCTCGCTGCTCCCGAGCGAGGTCAACACGGCGGCCGCTTAACTCTCTGACTTGATCCCTCGCTTCAGCGCGGCGCGGGCCGCGTCGCGATGCTCAGGCTTGATGTGGGCAGCAACCATTCGGATCGCGGTGGCGAGTACGGCCGCATCGTCGGTAAAACCGAGCACCGGCAGCATGTCCGGAATGAAGTCGAATGGCAGGATGAAATAGGCGATAGCCCCTAACAGCGCTGCCTGGACGTGGCGCGGTGTTTGTTTGTCGAAGGCGCAGTAATAGGCGCTCAGCAAGTCCTCGGCAAAAGGGAGCTTTGCCACGACTCGCTTCAATTTGATCCAGAAGCGCCGGCGCACGCTTTCACGGTCTTTCGCCAGATCCTCGGCCGGCTCGAAACCCACGGTATCCTCTGACATCATGGTCCGGGCTCCCTGAAACTGCGCGGCCGATCGCCGCGGCAGACCCGCTCCAATTCCGATCGCAACGGACACGCACTTGCGGAATACGCAACTCAAGCTGGGGATGTTGCGTCAACACCGCAAGGTTGGCGCGGCAACCCTATCAGCTGACGCCGAGCTGCGCCGCAATCGCGTTCATGGCCCGTGCAAGCTCGACGTCCAGCGCGGTGACACCGCCAGCGTCATGGGTCGCCAATACCACCTCCACCGTCCTGTAAACGTTGCGCCATTCCGGGTGATGGCCGTTCTTTTCCGCCACCAGCGCTGCGCGGCTCATGAAGCCGAACGCCTCGTTGAAATCCGTGAAGACGAAGGTTCGTGCGATCGCCTCCCGGCCGGCCACCTCGGTCCACCCGGGTAAACG
>JAJYAH010000108.1 GCA_021779635.1 Pseudomonadota bacterium
GAGGCGATGCGGAATCGAAACGATCAGAGGTGCGGGCATCCCGTTAATCCTAAATCTTTGTAACTGCACTGCATGTAGTCACGGATGGTTCTCGAAAAAGAGGGGCGAACGCGCGCTGGAAACCACTGGAACCTTTCGAACTCCCATTTGTTTTCAAATTCAAAGGCAGGGCAACAGGTGCCGAGTGCCTCGGCTGGAGGAGATTGCTACGTGTCCATTGGAACAATCATTCTTATTATTCTTGTCATCGCTTTGCTCGGCGGCTTTAGCGGCGTGGGCGGCGGCCCGTTCTACGGCACCGGATATTATGGCGGCGGCGGCCTCGGCCTTGTCATCGTCATCCTGCTGATCCTGCTGTTGCTCGGAAGAATCTAGGCTTGGTAACGTGCCAAACTTCGCGGAGCATTTCCCACAAAAGCCGTCATCACCCGCGAAAGCGGGTGATCCAGCAGTCCAGAGCGCCGGCGATCAATGATCAGCGCCCTGCAATACTGGATACTCCGCTTTCGCGGAGGATGACGACCAGGGCTGACGTCACCTTCATCTCCGCGCCGCCAATTTCTTGATCGCCGTTCTGATCGATGACGCTGCATCGTCGTAACCCTCCCACGCCTTGGTCTTGCCGAGCAGCGCCGGCACGGTGCGAACCGTATAGCGCTTCGGATCAAGATCGCCGCGAACCTGCGCCCATGTCAGCGGCATCGAGACGGGGGCGCCCTCGCGCGCCCTTGGCGACAACACCGCGACCGCGGTCGCCATCCGGTCGTTGCGAAGATAATCGAGGAAGATCCTTCCGTTGCGCAGTTTCTTCGACATGTTGAGGAGATAGCGTTTGGGGTCCTGATCGGCCATCCGCTGGCAGACGCCTTGCGCGAAGGCCTTGGCTTCTTTCCAGGTCACTCTTTCCCTGACGCCGTAGGCCAGCGGCGTCACCACGTGAAGCCCCTTGCCGCCCGTGGTCTTGCAGAAGCTTTCCAGGCCAACCTCCGCCAGATGCTGCCGCATGTCCCTGGCAGCTTCGACGACATCGGCAAACCCGACGTCGGGCGCAGGATCGAGATCGAATACCAGCCGCCCAGGTACGTCGGGCATATCGGGCGCGCAATTCCAGGGATGCAGTTCGAGGCCGCCGATCTGCGCCACCGCCGCGAGACCCTCGACGCGATCGATCTGCAGATAGGGCTGGCGATCGCCGGAGACCTTCACCAGTTCCAGCAGCTTCGAGGTGCCCTGCATCGCATGGCGCTGGAAGAACCTTTCACCGCCGATACCGTCCGGCGCGCGGACGATGGAACAGGGCCGGCCCTTCAAATGGCCGATCATCCAGCCACCCACCGCCTCGAAATAGCGGGCGAGGTCGAGCTTGGTCACGCCCTCGCCGTCGCCGCCGTCCGGCCACAGCTCCTTGTCTGGCTTGGAAATCACCACGCCCATCACCTCGGCGGATTTGCTCGCCGCGCGCGGCAGCGTTTTGGCCGGCTGAGCGGACGCCGTCCTGCCGGATTTGGCCGTACTGTTCCTGGCGACGGGTTTGACGAGTTTGGTCATGGCGGGCCGTTCCGCTTTGACCTCGCCGGCGGGCTTGTCCTGGCGCAATCCCTTGAACGCCGCCTGTCGGATATTGCCGCCATCAGTCCAGCCGGCGAATTCGATCTCGGCGACGAGCTCCGGCTTCAGCCAATGGACGTCGCGGGTCTTGCGCGGCGCATCGCTGCCGCCAAAGGGATTCTGGTTTGACTCCGCCGCCTTGAGGGCGGGCATGATACGCCTGACCGTGTCCTGCCCAAAACCGGTGCCGACGATCCCGACAAACGCCAGGTGACCGTTGCGATGGACGCCCGCCATCAGCGAGCGGAATTTGCCATGGGTGGTTTTCCACCCCCCCAGCACGACTTCCTGTCCGGCGCGGGTTTTGGCCTTGGTCCAGTTCGCCGACCGCCCCGAGCGATAAGGTGCGCTGAGCCTTTTCGAGACGATACCTTCCAGCGACAGCTTTGAGGCGGATTGCAATATCGTATCGCCGTCGCCCTCGAAATGCTCGACATAGCGGATCGATCCGGCTTTGCGCTTTGGCAGCGCTTCCAGCAATTGCTTCAATTGCTGCTTGCGCTCGCCGAGCGGCAGCGGACGAAGATCCATTCCGTCCGCGAACAACAGATCGAACGCAAAGAAGATCAAATTGCTGGTCTTGCCGTCGGCAATGGCGGCCTGCAACGTTGAAAAATCCGGCGTGCCGCGATGGTCGAGCGCGACGATCTCGCCGTCGATCAGTGCATCGGGCAGCGCGCTGGCTTCCTCGGCGATGGCCGGAAATTTATCGGTCCAGTCCAGCCCCTTGCGGGTCTTCAGCACGGCGTCGCCGTGCTCGACCCGCAGTTGCACGCGGTAGCCGTCGAACTTGATCTCATGGCACCAGCCCGGCGCGCCGGGCGGACGGTCGACCGAAATGCAGAGCTGCGGCGCGACAAAATCCGGCATCGCGACGGCCTTCCTGGCCTTCGCCGGCGCGGCCCGCGACGCGCCGGTCTTGTTGGCCGCGCGCGCCTCGGCGGCATCGCCGCGGTTCGAATGCCACACCGCGTCGGCCTTGGCGCGGCTCGACTTCGCCGTCATGAACGGCTTCGGCGCCTTGCCCTTGCCGGCGGCAATCTGATCCATCGTCCGTCCCGACGCGACGGATTTGTCGGCGTCGAGAACGGTGTTGGCTTCGCCCTCCCTGGCAAAATCGTCGCGATGCTTGATCAAGAGCCAATTGGTTCGCTTGCCGCCGAAGCGGTCGTGACGCATCCGCACCAGCACCCAGCTGCCGCCGAGCTTTTCGCCATGCAGCGTGAATTTCAGATCGCCCTTCTCAAATCCCCGCCCGGGATTGTCGGCGTCCCAATAACCGCGATCCCAGAGCTGCACGGTGCCGCCACCATACTGGCCCTTCGGAATGGTGCCTTCGAAATCGCCGTAATCGAGCGGGTGATCCTCCACTTCCACCGCCAGCCGCTTGTCGTGCGGATCGAGCGAGGGGCCGCGCGCGACCGCCCAGGATTTGAACACGCCGTCGAATTCCAGCCGCAGATCATAGTGCAGCTGCTTGGCAGCGTGCTTCTGGATCACGAATCGCCGTCGCTTCGAAGGCGCTACCCGCGCCTCGCCGCTGGGCTCTGAGGTCTTTTCGAAATCCCGTTTCTTTCGATAGGTCGAGAGGCTCTTTGGGGTCACGGATCAATCCCACGCCGGTCGAATGACCCGGAGCCTAACACGCACTGCTCCCGGACGCGAGTTCGCGCCCCGCGGCGCGAGACGCCCGGGCTGTGCCTGAATCCTTCGCCCAAGTGAGGGCGCGGGGAATGCCGGGTGCCTGATGCACCCGCAGCCTCGTGCGCAAAGGTAGAAAGCACACGAGTTAGTCACCACGGTCGCACCGGGATCACCCGGCATTCCCGCACGCGATGGTTTTAACGGTTTCCTCCGAGCTCTCCCCGGTGACCGGGCTTTCTTGCCACCGTCGCCTCGCGGTTACTTCCGCGACACTTGACGCCAGCGTCGGGGCGTCAGGACCACACGACTTCACCGTCCGCGTCAGCGCCGTTCGTCCGCGCAAAATCTTTGCGCTGCGTGCTGCCCGCGTCCATCGCATCCCCTGCCCTACGTCCGTGACGATCGCGAAACGCCCCTCTGTGTGGGCCGGGATGGCGAACGATATAGAAGTGATTTGGGTCAAAAGAGAACCGGAATATTTTTGCAAGAGGGGCTGGACGACCCAAATCAGGTTGAAACTAAAGGAGAATTTCTTCTCTGCCGTCATTCCCCGCGCAAGCGCGTAGCGCTTGTCGCTGCGGGCACGCGAAGCGTGAGCCCGGAATGACGAACGAGGAATTAAATCGGATGACATCGCTACAGGCAACACGATGAGAACCACGCCGCTACTTTTTCGCCTTGCGCTTCCTGGCCGTCTTCCTTTTCTTTGCCGCCTTTTTCGGGACTTTCGCGCCTGCGGCCCTTGCCTCGGAAAGACCGATGGCGATCGCCTGCTTGCGGCTCTTGACCTTCTTGCCGGATCGGCCGCTCCTCAGCGTCCCGGCCTTGCGCTCTTTCATCGCGCGCTCGACTTTGGCTGAAGCTTTTTTCGAATATTTCCGTGCCATGGCCTTTCTCCCGGTTACGGGAAATAATCCTCGCAGCGAGAGATGGTTCCAACTCCGCCCGCCGCGCGCGTTCGTCATGCTGAGGAGGCGCGCAAGCGCCGTCTCCAAGGATGGCCGCGGTACCTCACGGTCATCCTTCGAGGCTCGCCGAAAGAGGCTCGCACCTCACGATGACGGTTTGGCGTTCTAATCCGCTGCCCGCAGCCGATAGCCGATTCCGGTTTCGGTCAGGACGAATTGCGGGCGCTCCGGATCGGCTTCGATCTTCTGCCGGAGCTGGCGGACATAGACCCGCAGATATTGCGCGTCGGTCAATTCGTCCCACAGCTCCTTGAGCAGAAACCGGTGGGTCAACACCTTGCCGGCGTGCTGCACCAACACGCGCAGCAATTCGTATTCCTTCGGGGAGAGCCTGACATCCTTGTCGCCGACCTTGACGATCCGTCGCACCAGATCGACCGACAAATCGCCCGAGCGAAACACCGGACGCTCGCCATGGACCTGCAACTGATGCCGCAACGCCGCGCGCATGCGGGCCAGCAATTCATCCATCCCGAACGGTTTGGTGAGGTAATCGTCGGCACCGAGATCGAGCGCCTGGACCTTGCCGGCCTCGTCGCCGCGGCTCGAGAGCACCACGATGGGCACGCTCTCGTTGCGGCCGCGGATCATGCGCAGCAATTCATGGCCCTGGATATCCGGCAGGCCGAGATCGAGAATGATCAATGCCGGATCCTGGGCCAGCAATTCGAGTGCGATCTTGCCGTTGGAGGCTTCCAGAATCTCGTAGCCCTGCGTGCTCAATCCCATCCGCAGCAGTTTTCGGATTGGCGGCTCATCGTCGATGACCAGGACCTTGATCGGTGTGGCGTTCATGCGGCGGTGTCCAGCGCTTCGGCGGCTGCCGGAATCGGCAGCCGGATGGTCAGCACGGCGCCGCTGCGATCAATGCGGTTGGCGGCCGAGATCGTGCCGCGCATGGCCTCGACAAAGCCACGGGAAATCGCCAGCCCGAGGCCGGTGCCGGGGCGAACATGATCGCCTTTCTGCACCCGATAGAATTTGTCGAATATACTCTCGAGCTCCGCTGCGGGAATGCCCTCGCCTTCATCGATGATTTGCAGCAATATCGAGTCCCTGTCGCGCACGGTCCTGATCGAGATCGTGGTGCCGGAGGGCGCATATTTCGCCGCGTTGTCCAAGAGGTTGAACAACACCTGCTCGAACAGCACCGCATCAAGTTCCAGCATCGGCAGATCGGCGGCGAGATCGAGCAGGACCTTGTGACCCGCCAGCATCTTGCCGGCGCGCCGCAACGCGCTGCCGATGATCTCGCCGATATCCTGGCGGGTGGTATTCGGCACCACGGCGCCGGATTCCAGCTTGGTCATATCGAGCAGATTGGCGATGAAGCGGTTGAGCCGCTCGGACTCGTCGATCACGGTGGCGAGCAGATCGTGCTTTTCGGTGTCGCTGAGGCCGCTGGAGAGATCGCGCATCGTGGAGGCGGCGCCGAGCACCGAGGCCAGCGGCGTCTTCAGATCGTGCGAGATCGAGGTCAGGAGCGCGGCGCGCAACCGGTCCGATTCCACGGTGCGCTTGACGCGATCCATGTCCTCGACCAGTTGCACCCGTTCGATCGCCAGCGCCCCCTGATCCACCAGCGCATCGAGCAGGCGGCGCTGGTCCGGGGTCAATAGCGGACCCGTCCTGTCGTCGTCGATCCCGATGACGCCGATCGGTCCGCGTCCGGTTCGCATCGGCAGGAACAGCCGCTTGGCGCCCGGCAGCGTGTCGGAGCCGCGCCCGGCGGTGCGGTCGTTGCTCCACGCCCAGTTCGCGGCGGCAAGGTCCGCCTTGTCCAGCTGGTCCTCGGGCGGGTAGCCCGCCTTGACGGTCAGGACTCCATCCTCGGGCAGCAGCAGCACCACCCGTACCTTCAGCATCAGCGCGGTCTGATAGGCGGTCGCCCATAACACATCGTCCAGCGTCGCGGTGCCCGCGAGCTTGCGGCTGAAGGCGTAAAGCGACTCGGTGGTCCGCACCCTGCCGATCGCCGACACCGCCTGGGTGCGCACCCGCGCGCCGACATTGGAAACCAGCAGCGCAATCAGCATGAAAAAGAAGAAGGCCGCGACGTTGGTCGGATCGGTGATCGTGAACGTATAGACCGGCGGCAGAAAGAAGAAATTGTAGCACAAGGATGCCGCGACGCTGGCCAGCAGCGACGGCCACAGGCCGTAGCGAACCGCCACGCTCACCACCGCCGTGAGGAACACCAGATCGACGTTCTCGATGCCGAACGGCGTCTGGATCAGTTCGGCGGCGGCAAGGCCGATCGCCACGATCACCAGCGCCATCAGATAAGGTTTTGGATCGAACGGCTCGGGTCGCGCCGCGGTCTGTACCGCGGACTTTGCGGCAACGGTGCCGGCGGGCAGTTCGTCGCCGGCGATGACGTTGACGCTGATATTGCCGGCGCGCCGCACCAGATCATGCACCACCGAGCCGCGCATGATTTCGAACCACCACGAGCGGGTCGCCTTGCCGATGATGATCTGGGTGACGTTATTGGCCTGCGCGAAGCTGATGATGTCATCGGCAATGCGGCGTCCCACGCCGGGAATGGTGAGCGCTTCGCCGCCCAGCGCCTCGGCCAGCCGCAACGTATCGGCCAGCCGGTCGCGCTGCTCATCGGTCAATTGCAGGCTTCGCCTCGTCTCGATGCTGACGGCGGTCCATGGCGCATGCAGGCGATCCGCCAGCCGCTTGGTGTAGCGCACAAGGCCCGCCGCGCGCGGATCCTCGCTGAGGCAAACCAGGATGCGCTCGCCCGCGGCCCACGGGCCGGCGATGGCGTTGGCCTGCATATGGGTCAGGAGTTGTTCGTCGACCCGCTCGGCGGTGCGCCGCAACGCCAGTTCGCGCAGCGCCGTCAGATTGCCCGGCGAGAAATAATGCTCGAGCGCGCGCTCGGCCTGCTTGGGGACATAGACCTTGCCTTCTTTCAGCCGCTGAATCAGGTCGTCCGGCGTCAGGTCGATCAGTTCGATGGCGTCGGCGCGGTCGAACACTGAATCCGGCACGGTCTCGCGCACCCGCACGTGGGTGATCTGGGCGACCACGTCGTTGAGGCTCTCGATGTGCTGGATATTGACCGCGGTATAGACGTCGATGCCGTGCGACAGCAGTTCCTCGACGTCGAGATAGCGCTTCGGATGGCGGCTGCCGGGGGCGTTGGTGTGGGCGAGTTCGTCGACCAGCGCGAGCTGCGGACGGCGCGCGATCAGCGCATCGAGGTCCATTTCCTCGAGTACCTGGTCCTTGTACTCAAGCCGCTTGCGCGGCAGCACTTCAAGGCCCTCCAGCAGCGCTCCGGTCTCCGCCCGGCCGTGGGTTTCGACGACGCCGACGACGACATCGACGCCGGCCTTCAGCTTGGCACGCGCGCTCTGCAGCATCTCGTAGGTCTTGCCGACGCCGGGGGCGGCGCCGACGAAGATCTTCAGCCGTCCGGCCTGATCGTGCTCACGCCGCGCCGCCTCCAGCAGCGCATCCGGCGAGGGTCTTTTTTCAGGGTCGAGGCGCTGATTTGCCATAAGGCATTATAATCCTGACGCCCGATGCAGCCTAGAGCACGGTTCTGATTGAAATCAGAACCGACGCTCTGGTTTTTTGCCTTGATGCGTTTTCTTTACGCAAACCGGTGTCCACTTTGCTCGAAAACGCTCTGGCGCCGCTATTTCGAAGCCGCCGCATCCAGCGCCAGATTCAGCGCCAATACGTTAACGCGGGGTTCGCCGAGCAATCCGGCAAGGCGGCTTTCGGTGTTCTCGGCGACCAGCTGGCGGAGGCGATCTTCCGGCATCTGGCGCGCCTTGGCCACGCGCGGCACCTGAAACAGCGCGCCCTCGGGCGAGATATCCGGATCGAGGCCGCTGCCGGAGGTGGTGACGAGATCAACGGGGACGGCGGCCGAAGCATTCTCGGCTTTCAACTTGTCGACGTCCTCCTTGACCCGGTCGTTCAGCGCCTTGCTGGTCGGGCCGAGGTTGGAGCCGCCGGAATTGGCGGCGTTGTAGGGCGCAGGCACCGTCTTGGTCGAATCGGCGGGGTCCGGCGCGGTCGTGGCCGAGGGACGGCCATGGAAATACTTGTCGTCCTTGAATTCCTGCCCGATCAGGGCCGAACCCACCACCTTGCCGTTCCGTTCGATCAGGCTGCCCTGCGCCTGCTTCGGGAAGATCGCGCCTGCGATCGCGGTCATCGCGAGCGGATAGGCGAGGCCCGTGATCAGCGTCAACACCACAAGCACGATGATGGCGGGGCGAATTTCTTTCAACATGACGGGTCTCCTCAAGCCAGGTGCAAGGCGGCGACCACGAGGTCGATGGCCTTGATGCCGATAAACGGAATAATGATGCCGCCGACGCCATAGATCATCAGGTTACGGCGCAACAGCGCGCCGGCCCCGATCGCCCGATAAGCCACACCCTTCAGAGCCAGCGGGATCAATCCGATGATGATCAGCGCATTGAAGATGATGGCCGACAGGATCGCGCTTTGCGGGCTCGCCAGATGCATGACGTTGAGCACGGCAAGCTGCGGATAGAAGGCGAGGAACATCGCGGGAATGATGGCGAAATACTTCGCGACGTCGTTGGCGATCGAGAAGGTCGTCAGCGCGCCGCGGGTCATCAATAGCTGCTTGCCGATCTCCACCACCTCGATCAGCTTGGTCGGGTTGGAGTCGAGATCGACCATGTTGCCGGCCTCGCGCGCCGCCTGGGTGCCGGTGTTCATGGCGACGCCTACGTCGGCCTGCGCCAGCGCCGGCGCGTCGTTGGTACCGTCGCCGCACATCGCCACCAGCTTGCCCTTGGCCTGTTCGTCGCGAATGAGCTTCAATTTGTCTTCCGGCGTCGCCTGCGCGAGAAAATCATCGACGCCGGCTTCGGCGGCGATCGCCGCCGCTGTCATCGGATTGTCGCCGGTGATCATCACGGTGCGGATGCCCATGCGGCGCAATTCCGCGAAGCGTTCGCGGATGCCGCCCTTGACGATGTCCTTGAGGTGCACGACGCCGAGCAGACGACCGTCCTTGGCGACCGCCAGCGGCGTGCCGCCTGACTTGGCGATTTCGTCCGAAATCGCCTTGATCTCCCGGGCGATGTCGGAACTAATCGACGGCTGCACCGCACGGACGGTATTTCCCGACGCTACGGCGCGCGTGTCGCCGCCGTTAACATAGTTCAGGATCGCATCGACCGCGCCTTTACGGACCGACGATGCGCCGGCATCGACGCCGCTCATGCGGGTTTGCGCCGTGAACGGAATGAAGGTCGCGGCCAATTCCGCCATGTCGCGGCTGCGGATGCCGTATTTTTCCTTGGCCAGCACCACGATCGAGCGCCCCTCGGGGGTCTCGTCGGCGAGCGAGGCGAGCTGCGCCGCATCGGCCAGCTCCTGCTCGGTCACGCCACGCACCGGCCGAAATGCCGTCGCCTGGCGGTTGCCGAGCGTGATGGTGCCGGTCTTGTCGAGCAGCAGCGTATCGACGTCGCCGGCGGCCTCGACCGCGCGGCCGGACATCGCCAGCACATTGAAGCGCACCAGCCGGTCCATGCCGGCGATGCCTATCGCCGACAGCAGCGCACCGATCGTGGTCGGAATCAGGGTCACGAACAGCGCCACCAGGATCACCACCGAAATCTGGCCGCCGGCATAAGCCGCATAGCTCGGGATGGTGACGGTAGCGAACACGAAGATGATGGTGAGGCCCGCGAGCAGGATGTTGAGCGCGATCTCGTTCGGCGTCTTCTGCCGTTCCGCGCCCTCGACCAGCTTGATCATGCGGTCGATGAAGGTCGACCCCTGTGCCGCGGTGATGCGGACGCGGATCCAGTCCGACAAAACCTGCGTGCCGCCGGTGACCGCCGAGCGGTCGCCGCCGGATTCGCGGATCACGGGCGCGGATTCGCCGGTGATCGCGGCCTCGTTGACCGAGGCGACGCCTTCGATCACCTCGCCATCGGAGGGAATGTTATCGCCGGCTTCGACGAGCACAATGTCGCCGACCTTGAGGCTGGTGCCGGACACCAGCCGATAGGTCTTGTCGGACCCCGTCAGCAGCTTGGCCTGGCTCTCGGTACGGGTCTTCTTGAGCGATTCGGCTTGCGCCTTGCCGCGGCCTTCGGCGACCGCCTCGGCGAAATTGGCGAACAGCACCGTGAACCACAGCCACAGGATGATCTGGAAGGTGAAGCCGAGGTTGGCTCCGCCGGTCGCGAGGTCGCGCAGGAAGATCACCGTCGTCAACGCGGCCACGACCTCGACCACGAACATCACCGGGCTCTTGATCATCACCCTGGGATCGAGCTTGACGAAGGCCGAGCCGATCGCGGGAAATACGATCTTCGGGTCAAGCATCGCCGAAACCGGCATCCGCTTATTCAACTTTTGGACGACTTCCATGGAGGTAACTCCGAATGAGATCGATCAGAACAGGGTGTTGGCGCTCATCGCGAGGTGCTCGACGATCGGTCCGAGCGCCAGCGCGGGGAAGAAGGTGAGACCGCCGATGATCAGGATCACGCCGACCACCAGCCCGACGAACAGGCCGCCCGTGGTCGGCAGCGTGCCGGCCGATGGCGGGATCGACTTCTTGCCGGCCAGCGAACCCGCCAGCGCCATCGCCGGAACAATCATGAAGAAACGGCCGACAAACATCGCACTCGCCAAAGTGAGGTTGTAGAAGAAGGTGTTGCCGGTGAGTCCGGCAAAGGCCGAACCGTTATTGCCGGTGCTGGAGACATAGGCATAGAGCACCTCAGTGAAGCCATGCGGCCCGGCATTGGCCATCGACGCAACCGCCGGTGGATAGACAACACCGACAGCGGTCCAGCCGAGATACATCAGAGGCAGCACCAGGATGGCGAGCATCGCCATCTTGACCTCGCGTGCCTCGATCTTCTTGCCAACATATTCGGGCGTGCGGCCGACCATCAGCCCGGCGACAAAGATCGAGATCACGACAAAGATCAGCATGCCGTAGAGGCCGGCGCCGACGCCGCCGACGATGATTTCACCGAGCTGCATGTTGATCAGCGGGATCATGCCGCCGAGCGCGGTAAATGAGTCATGCATGGCGTTGACCGCGCCGCACGACGCGTCCGTAGTGATGACCGCAAACAGCGACGAGGCGATGATGCCGAAGCGGACTTCCTTGCCTTCCATGTTGCCGCCGGTCAGCCCGAGCGCATCGAGCGCGGTGGTGCCGTTGGCTTCCGCCCAATAGGTGACGGTGACGCCGGCGAGGAACAGCACGCCCATCACGGCCAAGACCGCCCAGCCCTGACGCTGGTTGCCGACCATGCGGCCGAACACATTGGTGAGGGCGGCGCCGAGCGCGAAGATCGAGATCATCTGCACGAAGTTCGACAACGCGGTCGGATTCTCGAACGGATGCGCGGCGTTGGCGTTGAAGAAGCCGCCGCCATTGGTGCCGAGCATCTTGATCGCGACCTGGGAGGCCACCGGGCCGACCGCGATGGTCTGCTTGGCGCCTTCCAGCGTCGTGGCATCGACATAGGCGCCGAGCGTCTGCGGCATGCCCTGCCAGACCAGGAACAGCGTGTAGACGATGCAGATCGGCAGCAGCACATAGAGCGTGCAGCGCGTCACATCGACCCAGAAATTGCCGATGGTGCGCATCGAGGACCGCGAGAAGCCACGGATCAAAGCCACCGCGAGTGCGATACCGGTGGCCGCCGACAGGAAATTCTGGTGCGTCAGCCCCAGCATCTGCACGAGATAGGACAGCGTGCTTTCGCCGCCGTAGTTCTGCCAGTTGGTGTTGGTGATGAAGCTGATGGCGGTATTGAAGGAAAGATCCTCCGCGACCGCGGACTGTTCCGCCGGATTGAACGGCAGCAGTGCCTGCAGGCGCATCACCGCATAGATGATGAGAAAGCCGCCGACATGGAACAGCAGCATCGCGACGGTATAGGTCAGCCAATGCTGCTCGCGCTTCTCGTCGACGCCGCCGATCCAGTAAATCCCGGCCTCGACCGGCCGCAAAACCGGCGACAGGAACGTGCGCTCGCCATTGAAGACACGCGTCATGTACCCGCCAAGCGGTTTGACCAGCGCGACAATGATCGCGCAGTACAGAATGATTTGAATCCAGCCAATGACGGTCATCGGGATGTGCCTTTGAATTTGCGCGGGATGGGTGACGAAACGGTCAGAACCGCTCGGGCCGCAGCAGAGCGTAGGTCAGGTAAAACAGCAGGCCCGCGGAGACGAGACCGGCGAGTGTGTAATCGAAGATCATGTTCGTTCTCCCAAGAGCGCGTTTTCGAGCGAAGCCGCTACCGGTTCGCGTCACGAAAACGCGTCAGAAACTAGAGCCGTTCGCAGGCGTAGGCGTAACCCACTGCCGCCACGAAAAAGCCGAGGCCAAGGGCCAGCATGACGACGTCCCACATGAAAATGCTCCTTGTCGCGCTTGTTTCGGTGCGCACCTTCTGCGCGTTTGCGGGAAGGTCTATTGCGATGAATCAATCCGGCGATCGGACTGCGATCCTGGCCCTGCCCGTATCTCAGTGGCGTGAAGTGCCACCCGGCGCATAGGTTTTCGAGACGGGAGCCGCGGCAACGTTATAGGAATCTCATAAAGATGCGGCCGCCCGGATCCGTTGTTCAGGACAACGCCAGCCCATAACCCCTGACTTTCCTATAACTCCTTGATTGATGGAGGCAGAATGGGTCAGCCGCACTATCCGATCGGCGGTCCACGCGCAGGGCGCCTTGTCATTGGGCAGGCCAACGCCGGCATCCGTCGGCGCGGTCGTCGGAGGGAAATGGGCGCTAGCTCCCCCGCGTGCATTTATGCGGCCCTTATATCTTGCCGCCCTGTCCTACCTCGTTTTCAAACAGCGTTTTGACCATCTTGCGGACCGCGGCCCTGCTTGATGTGAGATGACGCCATGCTGCCCCTTTCAGACCGTCATGATTTCGACGCGCTCAACGATCGGCTTCGCGACGCCGATGTCGTGACGGCAAAGCTCATGTCCGAGCTCGTCGCCGCGACGTGCCGCCGCTATCCGTCGATCGGGCAGGCCGGAAAGAGCGCGTGGATCGAACGCTTGATCGGCTCGCAAGCCTGGACCGACGCTGCACTGGCGCTGATCGACCTCGAACTGCCGCAATGGCAGGTTCGCCGGATCGCCTATGACGAGGGCGAATGGCGTTG
>JAJYAH010000862.1 GCA_021779635.1 Pseudomonadota bacterium
GGAGGTGATCGCAGCGATCACCACGTCGCCGTGGCCGAGATCGAAATTGCGATTGTCTACCGCATAGCGCTTTGCTGCGTCGGCGGCCTTCTTGTATTCGCTCACCATCGCCGCGGAGAAGCCTTCCGCCACGGCGGGCAACGCGACGCGGCCTTCGGGACGCTTCGGTCCGGCCATCGACGGCACGACCTGACCGAGGTCGAGCATCAGGGTGGTCGTGAACACCGGGTCCGCCGACTTGGCGGTGCGGAACAGGCCCTGCGCCTTGGCGTAGGCCGACACCAGCGCCACGCGGTCGGCCTTGCGGCCCGAGGTCTTGAGATAATCGATGGTCGCGGCATCGACCGGGAAGAAGCCGCAGGTCGCGCCATATTCCGGCGCCATGTTGCCGATGGTCGCCTTGTCCGCCACCGAGAGGTGATCGAGGCCGGGACCGAAAAATTCCACGAATTTTCCAACCACGCCCTGCTTGCGCAGCATCTGCGTCACGGTCAGCACCAGGTCCGTCGCGGTAACGCCTTCCTTGAGCTGACCCTTGAGTTTGAAGCCGACCACTTCCGGCAGCAGCATCGACAGCGGCTGGCCGAGCATGCAGGCTTCCGCCTCGATGCCGCCGACGCCCCAGCCGAGCACCGCCAGGCCGTTGACCATAGTGGTGTGTGAATCGGTGCCTACCAGCGAATCCGGATAAGCGACCTCAAAGGTGCCGGTCTTCTTGCCGACCGTCATCTTTTCCTTCCTGGTCCATACCGTCTGCGCGAGATATTCGAGATTGACCTGATGGCAGATGCCGGTGCCGGGCGGCACCACGGAAAAGTTCGAAAACGCCTTCTGGCCCCATTTCAGGAATTCGTAGCGCTCCTGATTCTGCTTGTATTCCTCGACCACATTTTTGCCGAACGCCTTGTTGTCGCCGAAGAAGTTCACGATCACCGAATGGTCGATGACGAGATCGACAGGAACCAGCGGATTGATCTTTTCCGCGTCGCCGCCGAGCGCCTGCATCGCATTGCGCATTGCCGCGAGATCGACCACCGCAGGTACACCGGTGAAATCCTGCATCAGTACCCGCGCCGGGCGGAAGGCGATTTCATGTTCGAGCGCGCGTTTCTTCAGCCACTTCGAGACCGCGAGAATGTCATCTTTCTTGACAGTGCGACCGTCTTCATTGCGCAGCAGGTTTTCCAGCAGCACCTTCATGGAATAGGGAAGTTTGGAGATTCCCTTCAGACCGTTTTTCTCGGCGGCGGGCAGGCTGTAATAGACGTAGGTCTTGCCACCAACCTTGAGGGTTTTTTGGCATTTGAAGCTGTCGAGCGAGGTCATGTGAGGCAATCCCAAATTGTCAGTTATACCCGGTAAAGGTATTATAACACCGGATGAGAGGCTTGGCCGATAGGCTTGCAGCCGCGGATTGTGTGCTGCATCAAGTTCCAGCTTATAGAATCTTTCAACAAGCGCCGCCACACTGACAATCGTGCCGGAGCATTGCGCCGCCCACAAATTCCGGTGCGGTACCCATGGTTTCCAGAGGGCTGAGAAGGGCAAGATGCGGCTCTCGGGACGAGATATCAGCTGTCTGCGAGGTGGCCGGGAAGTCTTTGCCGGTCTCGATTTCCAGGCCGAATCGGGCGAAGCGCTGGCCATCACCGGCCCTAATGGATCGGGCAAAACCTCGCTGTTGCGCCTGATCGCAGGCCTGCTGACCCCATCCGGCGGATCGATTGATCTGGAGGGCGGCAAGGCAGAGCTGACCCTGCCCGAGCAGTCGCATTATCTTGGCCACCGCGACGCGATCAAGCCGGCGTTAAGCGTGTTGGAAAATCTCTGGTTCTGGCGGGATTTTCTCGGCGGCGAGGCGTTCGATCCGGCGGAAAGCCTTGCCATGGCGGGGCTCGATCATGCCGCGCGGCTGCCGGCCGCGTATCTGTCGGCCGGACAGCGGCGGAGGCTCTCGATCGCCCGGTTGCTTGCGGTACGACGGCCGGTCTGGCTATTGGACGAGCCGACCAACGCCCTCGACGCGGCCGGGCAGACCCTGTTCGCCAACCTGATGCAGGATCATCTGTCGCGCGGCGGCCTGATCGTCGCCGCCACCCATATGCCTTTAGGGGTTGCCGCACGAGAACTGCGGATCGGAGGCGCATCGTGACCGCGCTTACCGCGCTGATTCGCAGAGACATCAAAATCGCGCTTCGCGTCGGCGGCGGCGCGCTGATCGGCGTGCTGTTCTTTCTCACCGTGGTGGTACTGATGCCCTTCGCGGTCGGCCCCGATCTCGCGCTTCTGACGCGGCTCGGTCCCGCGATCCTCTGGCTCGGCGCGCTGCTGGCAAGCCTGCTCACCCTCGATCGCCTGTTCATGGCCGACCACGAAGACGGATCGCTCGATCTGATCGTGATGGGCCGGACACCGCTGGAATTGGCGTGCGCGGCGAAAGCGCTGGCGCACTGGCTGGCCGCGGGATTGCCGCTTGTCATCGCAACCCCGGCGCTGGGGCTATTATTGAATCTGGATGCCACATCGACGTCGGCCGTCGCGCTGACGCTCCTGGCCGGCACGCCGGCTCTGACATTTACCGGCATGATCGGCGCGGCGCTGGCCGTGACGTTGCATCGCGGCGGGCTGCTGCTTGCGGTGCTGGTGCTGCCGCTGTCGATTCCGGTATTGATTTTCGGTGTGGCTGCATCGGAAGCCGCGATCATGGAGCCGTCGTCATTCGGCCCGCCGTTTTCGATCCTGTGCGCGCTGTCGCTGGTCAGTTTTGTCATCGGCCCGTTCGCCGCCGCCGCAAGCCTGCGGCAAGGATTGGACTGACAAAGAATCGGACCGGCCAGGCATGATCCCGACCCGCAGGACCGCGTCAGCGCGAAACGGCTGCCGGTTTTCGGACAAGATCATGCCCAACTTGATGCTCATCAACTCCGGCCGAGAGCCTTGATGTTGATTGCCTGTGGCGATCGCTACCATTAACAGGGTGTCATGACGCTGATCGATCTTGCCAATCCCACCCGGTTCCTGACCCTGGCCACGCGCCTGTTGCCCTGGCTTGCGGCGGCGACCGCTATCCTGCTCGCGATCGGCCTCTACCAATCGGCCATGGCGCCCGACGACTATCAGCAGGGCGCCACCGTGAAGATCATGTTCATTCACGTGCCCAATGCGTGGCTGTCGATGTT
>JAJYAH010000863.1 GCA_021779635.1 Pseudomonadota bacterium
CGAGAATCCTGGCTTCATCGCCATTCCCGTCTTTCCTTCGCGCTTCTTCCGCCACTCCTGCATTTTCGTCTCCGCCAAAAGCGGCATCGAAAAGCCCGAGGATCTCGTCGGCAAGCGGATCGGCGTGCCTGAATATCAGATGACGGCTCCGGTCTGGATCCGCGGCATCCTGCAGGACGAGTATGGCATTGATCCTGCGTCGGTCACCTACGTCACGGGTGGTGAAGAGGAGCCGGGGCGCGAGGAGAAGCTGAAGCTCAATCTACCCGACAAGTTCAAGGTCGAGCCGATCGGACCCACCCAGACCTTGAAGCGCATGCTGGCGGATGGAGAGATCGATGCGCTGCATACTGCGCGGGCGCCGTCGACCTTCTATTCGGAGCCGGGCAAGGTTCGGCGCCTCTTCCCCAATTTTGTGGACGTTGAAAAAGCCTATTTCGCGAAGACAGGAATCTTCCCGATCATGCATGTCGTGGCCATCCGGCGAGACGTGTATGAGAAGAATCGATGGATTGCTCAGGCGCTTTACAAGGCATTCGTAGAAGCCCAGCGGTTGAGCTATGAACAATTGTTGGTGTCGGCATCGCTGAAAACGATGTTGCCATGGCAGATCGCCGCAGTGGAGGACACTATTGCTACGATGGGCAGGGAATGGTGGCCCTATGGCATCGAAAAGAACCGCCACGTCATCGAGACATTCACGCGTTACCATCACGAGCAGGGCCTGTCGCCCCGCCAGCTCACCATAGAAGAGATGTTCGCGCCCGAGACTTTCGCCGAGTTCCGCATCTAAGAAACCATCCTGCACGAGGCCAGTCTACTGCTCACATGATGGTCCTCGGGACACGTTTAATATCCCGAGGACCATCATAGGAATATGGGTTTCGGGTGCCGGGTACGGTTTTGCGATGCGTTCGTGCGGCGTCTGTGCGAGTGGAGGATCGGTTGAACCCGTCAGGAGTGAACAGATGTCGAAGCACGCCCCCAAACTCGATCCGGAACTGAGTTTGGGCTATCAGGTTCGGCGCTGCCACCGACGGTTCGATCGGCTCTTGAGTGCCTATTTGGCCAAGCACGAACTCAAAACCGGTTTCTGGTACTATCTTCGTGTCCTATGGCTCAGGGACGGGGTGACCCAAAAATATCTGAGCGACATGACTAACGTCACCGAAAATACGACGGTCGCCATGATAAACGCCATGCTTCGGCAAGGGCTGGTGCAACGCGCCAAGGACAAGGATGATCGTCGAAAATTGCGGATTACTCTTACAGATCATGGCCGTGCGCTCGAAAAGGAGCTGATGCAATACGCGATCGACATCAACAAGGTCGCTGTTGCTGGCATCGAGCCGCGCGAAGTTGAAATCTGTCGATCGGTCCTCGAGCGCATATCAGCCAATCTCGCTGCCGAATTTGATAGGCTGCCTGCGAAGCCTGCTGACGAAGGATGACTCCTCCACATCATCCCTGGATCAGGGGCAACAGGCCATGAACAGGGAGGGACGTGTGCGCCATGGCTGAACGGGAAGGCCTCACGGCCACTCCAACTCCCGATAGAGGGAAGCCTTGGCGCAGCCTGACCGACCGTTTCGGCCGAACGATCACTTATGTCCGCCTGTCCGTCACCGATCGGTGCGACCTGCGCTGCCGTTATTGCATGGCCGAGCGCATGGAGTTCCTGCCGCGCCAGGACCTCCTCACCCTGGAGGAACTGGCGGAACTGGCCGATGCCCTGATCGCGCGAGGTGTGCGACGCATCCGCCTGACCGGTGGCGAGCCTCTGGTCCGTCGCGGCATCGTCGGGTTGGTGGAGGCGATCGGCCAACACATCGGCAACGGCCTTGATGAGCTGACGATGACAACCAACGCTACCCAGCTCGCCACAGTCGCGCGCGACCTCCATCGATATGGCATTCGCAGACTCAACATCAGCCTCGACAGCCTCGACCACGAGCGCTTCCGGGCGATCACCCGGCGCGGCGACCTGGACCAGGTGTTGGCCGGGATCGCCGCCGCGCAAGACGCGGGCCTCGCCGTGAAGATCAACATGGTTGCGCTCAAGGCGCTCAACGAAGATGAAATCGGAACAATGGTTGGCTGGTGCGGCGAACGGGGATTCGATCTCTCGCTGATCGAGACGATGCCGTTGGGTGCGGTGGAAGAAGACCGGACCAATCATTATCTGCCCCTCGACCTCGTGAAACGTCGGCTGGCGCGCGAATATGTCCTGATTCCGTCGCTCCACCGAACCGGCGGACCGGCGCGCTATTATGACGTTGCCGAAACCAGTCGGCGGATAGGCTTCATTACGCCCCTCACCGACAATTTCTGCGCCGGCTGCAACCGCATCCGCATATCGGCTACTGGCACCATTTTTGGTTGTCTCGGCCGCGACCAGCGCATCGAACTGCGCGATGCGATGCGTGTTGGTGGCCGGGATGCGATCGACGCGGCGCTGGATGCCGTAATGACCGCCAAGCCACTCCGCCACGAGTTCGACATTGCGCGATCACAGCCGGCTGTCGAACGCCATATGAACGTCACTGGCGGTTGAGCGCCTCCATGATCTTTTGTTCGCCGACGCAGTATGGCCGTTACTTTTTGCGCGGCTGGTCGATTGATTTTCATAAAATTGGTCTGCCTTGAGAAAATTGGTCCAATTCTGGAGAGAGCCCGAGAGGGCATAAGAATTGGAGAAATATATGGGACGTCAGCGATTTACGCCGGAGCAGATCATCGCGAAGCTGCGTGAGGTGGATGTGATTGTCGGTCGAGGCGGGACCGCCGTCGAGGCTTGTCGGCAGATCGGGATTGCCGAACAGACGCTATATAGGTGGCGTAAGGCGACAGCCGCTGCTTCATATTCGTTGATAATGTCGGTCTTCTTCGCCATGATAAGCTCGTACGCACTACGTTGTTCGACTGTCGCACGAGCTTAATCGCGCGGTCGATTCAGCTACCGTAGTAACGGCCTGTCATCAACAGCCAGCGCGTTCGTTTTTTGCCGTTTCTCTTTGACAATCCAGTTCTAAAGAAACGCTTGGAATCGGATGCGTCCTAACCGATCTGATGACAGACGAATTTCAAATTGAGATACTCATCGATCCCATATCGTGATCCTTCCCGCCCGAGACCG
>JAJYAH010000864.1 GCA_021779635.1 Pseudomonadota bacterium
GGCCAAACCATAGACCGCGACGAACGAGCCGAAGCGCGGGCCTTTTTCCTGGCCGAGCAGCACCTGGTAGAGCATGTTGAACCAGTCGAGCGAAACGCCGGGCCGGCCGTCCTTGCCCTTCTTCACCGCATCGAGGAACGGCTCGCGCCGGCCGATCTCGTAGACCACGTTCTGGATCTCCTCGGCCGACGACGCCGGCGCCAATTGCGACAGCGCATCGCGCAGATCCTGCAGTGCTGCGCGTTCGGTCGGTGTCGGCTCGCGGAACTTCTTGGTCGGCGCCACGAAGTCGCGGTAGTAGTTGATGGCATAGCCGACCATGGCGTCGAGCTTCGGGTGGCTCTGCGGCGTCACGCCGGGACGATAACGGCCGATAAAACCCCACAGGGTGGCGGCATTCTCCGCATTCGACGACGACACCAGCGTCAGCAGCAACTGGAACGTGACCGGCATGTCGGCCGCGGGCGGACGTCCGGCGTGGATGTGCCAGACCGGATTGGCGAGTTGCTGCTTGGCATCCTGCCGCGGAAAGCCGTCGAGGAATTGCTGGTAGTCGTCGACATTGCGCGGGATCACGTCGAAGTGCAGGCGCTTGGCCGCCTTCGGCTCCCGATACATGAACAACGACAGCGATTCCGGCGACGCGTAGCGCAGCCATTCATCGATGGTGAGCCCGTTGCCCTTCGACTTGGAGATCTTCTGGCCGTGCTCGTCGAGGAACAGCTCGTAATTGAACCCTTCCGGCGGCATGCCGCCAAGCGCCGAACAGATCTTGCCGGACAGCTTGACCGAATCGATCAGGTCCTTGCCGGCCATTTCGTAATCGACGCCGAGCGCGACCCAGCGCATCGCCCAGTCCGGCTTCCATTGCAGTTTGCAATGCCCGCCGGTGACCGGCAGCGTGACCGGCTCATTGGTCTCGGGATCGACGTAGGAAATCGTTCCGGATTTCACGTCATGCGCGGTAATCGGCACATACAGCACGACGCCGGTGCGCGGGCAGATCGGCAAGAACGGCGAATAGCTCGCCGCGCGCTCCTCGCGCAAGGATGGCAGCATCACCGCCATCACCTGATCGATGCGCTCCAGCACCCGCAGCAGCGTCGCGTCGAATTTTCCGGAAACGTAATAATCGGTAGCGCTGGCGAACTCGTAGTCGAACCCGAAGGTGTCGAGAAACGCGCGCAGCCGCGCATTGTTGTGAGCGCCGAAACTTGCATGGGTGCCGAACGGATCGGGCACCCGCGTCAGCGGCTCGCCGAGATGCTTTTCCAGAAGCTCCTTGTTCGGCACGTTGTCCGGCACCTTGCGCAGGCCGTCCATATCGTCGGAGAACGCCAGCAGCCGGGTCTTGATTTTGTCCTCGGTGAGCACGCGGAAGGCGTGGCGCACCATGGTGGTGCGCGCGACTTCGCCGAAGGTGCCGATATGCGGCAGGCCCGACGGCCCGTAACCGGTCTCGAACAGCACCTCGTCCTTTGGCTTCTTCTTCAGGCGCGCAACAAGCTGCCTGGCCTGCTCGAACGGCCAGGCATTGGATTGTTCGGCGAGCGCGCGCAGATCGCCCGGGCTGACGGCAAGATCGAGGGTGGACATAAAAGGGCAGTCTCCAGACACGAAAACCAGCTAATTTAGCAGTATAACCGTCATTGCGAGCCAACGGGTAGCGCGAATGCGCTCCCGATGACAGGCTCCGCGAAGCAATCCATGCGGCAACAAAGCAAGAGTGGATTGCTTGGCTTCGCTTGCAATGCCGAGCAGGACTTCTAGAACGGACTCACCGAAAAATAGCGCAGCCACAAATCGGTGTAGCGGCCTTTTTCCCAAACCCGGAACAGCGCCCAGTTCAGCGCTTGCCGCAGCAGATCGTTGCCCTTGCGCACGGCGATGCCGATGCCTTCGCCGAAATAGCGGCTCTCGACGAACGGTCCGCCCGAGAACGCGCAGCAATCGCCGGAGTCGGTGCCGTTGATCCAGAACGCCAGCGAGATCGCGTCGCCGAAGATGAAGTCAACCTCGCCGCGCCGCAGCGCCTGCCGCAGCGCGTCGTCATTGGGATACGCATGCAGTTCGGCGTCGGTGAACAGCGCCTTGAGATAGGCCTCGTGCGACGAGCCGGCGATGACGCCGACCTTCTTGCCCTCGAGATATTCCGGGCGAATTTCCGGCATCACCGCATCGCGCCGCGACACGAATCGCGCCGGCGCCCGGTAATAGGGGTCCGTGAAATCGACCCGGGCGCGCATTTCCGGCGTCACCGCCAGCGAGGCGATGATGGCGTCGCCCCGGTTGCTCGTGATCGCATCGAGCAGCGTCTCGAACCGCCGCATCTGGATGGTGCAGGTGACCTTGATCTCCTCGCACAGCAATCTGGCCAGATCGACATTGAAGCCGGCGGGATTGCCGTCGGGGCCGGTGAAATTGAAGGGCGGATAATCGGTCTCGGTGAGAAACCGGATCACGGTAAGACGGGACAGATCGGGCCGGTCCGGACGCCGCCTCGGGTCCCAGAATCCGGGCACCGCCTGGGGTGCTGCTTGCGGCGCGGACTTGTCGGGTACCGACTTGGCCACGCTCTGGGCGCACACGGTGCCGCTGCCCAGGCTCCAGACCAGCACCACGACCAGCGACAAACCCGCCATCGCTGCCATGGCGCGGAGGGTTCGCTGTGGTCTTTCGCTGATGGCTAAAATGGTCTTTGGTTGCATTGCCGACGGGTTTCTAACAATTCGGCCTTATAGACCATCCGCCCGATAACGCGAATGTCGTTTGGGTTGGGGGACGCTCGCCGCGCACCGCTTCAGAGGTAACGCTTCAGGTCGGCCGCGGCTTCCTCGGGCTTGCGCTTGAGATTGAACGGCGCCACGAACTTGCCGTCGCGGTCCATCAGATAGATCAGCGCGGTGTGATCCATGGTGTAATCGCCATCCTTGAGCGGGACCTTCTTGGCATAGACCCGGAAGCCGGAGATCACTTTCGCCACCGCGTCCGGGTCGCCGGTCAAGCCCTTCAGATGCGGATCGAAGCTCGACAGATAATCTTTCATGGCCGCTGCCGTGTCGCGCTCGGGATCGACGGACACGAAATAGGCGTTGACCCGGTCGGCATCGCTGCCCATCGCCTTCAGCACC
>JAJYAH010000865.1 GCA_021779635.1 Pseudomonadota bacterium
TTCGTTCTGCAAAAAAATGCGCTCTGCTGATCCGAACCCCCGCATGGCGCGGTTCTATTCGAGCTTTCGAATCAGGCTCTTGATTTGCAAAAAATTGCGAGCGGCGTATCGCTCGAGAGCACCCAGCCGCCGGACGGCTCTATGTATAGCTTCGGACGGCGGCTGCAGAAGCAAATCGTCAATCTCGCGAAGGATTTTCGAGCGGGCGATATCTACCGCGTTGACGCATTCGTACCCCGCTGTTCCAAAACCTTCTGTAATAGTCGCGTCGGGACTACGTGCTCCGCGAACTTGATCCGAGGATGCAAAACCGTGGCGAAACGCGTTCATTCGCGAACGCGATTTTCCACCCTCGGTACGCGGGCCGGTGCTCTTTTGTGCGTTGCGCCTGTTGGCCTCGATCTGCTTTTCGGATGCCATCAGCGGTCCTCCGATCCGGATGATTTTGCCGCCGGCTTCTTGATTACCATTTTCTTTTCACGGTGACGGCTAGCGTATCTTGATTCCAACTCTTTCAAAATGCGGAAGAGAGCCTTCCAGTTATTGGCCTTTTGACGGTGGATTGCGTTGAGCGACGGTAGCGCGAGGATATAAGATTCGCCTTCCGAAGCGTCAGGACCAAAGCCCGCCGCCTCGAATTGCTTGTCCGACTTTGCCTTAAACGCCGGGTCGACAAAGTATTGTTCTGCTCTCAATCTTCCGTCCTTATCGATAAACCGCGTCGCATCACTCGCATATGCGTACTCATGCGTTTTTCGGAATAGCGATTCAACGGCGGCCCGCTCTTGGTTGACCAGAATTGCGCTTTCAATGCGATCCAGGCGTTGAAGGCCCATCGTCAGCTTGGTTGCTTCATTGACCAGCACGTACTCGAATGCCGTCTTGGCGCGGCCGAGATGGGTGAATTCGAAATCTTCGAAGATGCTAACGAAATCCGCCCGCATTTCGCGAGGCAACAGCTGGGGGTTCTCCAACACCTTCTTGATGAAGTTCGGAATATAGTCGATTTCGTCTTCCTCGTTTTCCTCTTCTGCCAGGTTGATTGGCTGAAGCTGATCGGATGCCTTGTCAGTCATGGCTGATGCTCCCTAATTCGCAGGAATTGCGAATTTTCTGGGACACGAACCACTTTAAGGCCCAGTTTTGGAAGGCTGGTCTAGTGGGAGAAATCGGGTAGCCGGGAACCCGGCTACAACCCCGGCTTGGCCGCAAGACGGACGACCGATTCGATCGTCACGGAGGGGAGCCGTTGTTCTCGGAGATACATATTCAGGGGTGGGAGGACAAGCTCGAGAAAGCTGTGGAACGGTCCTTTTTCGCCGTAGATGATTTTATTATTGAACAGTCTGTCAGTCGGCATCCATCGCCGAACGATGGAGTGACCACTCGAGCGAAAGATCGTGCCCAAACCATCCGCGACAATCCGGTTAGCTTGATTGGTTGGGCGTCCGCTCGATTGTTGTTTTTTGATCAGGCGGCGGGCGGCTTCGGCAGCTTTTCCAATGTTGGCTTCGGTAGGGGCTGCACGCCGGTATACACAAACCGTTTGGTCATCGCCCCAAATGTCCATACAAAAACTGCCCGGCCGTTCACCACCGCGCTGATAGGTTTTGGCAATCTCCCATTGAGCCGCTGCGGGCAGTTGAACGTCGAAAAAAATGGAAGGATCTTTTGCAACCTTGTCGAGCGCGGAAACGAGAACGCCGTCTCTCATCCGTACGCTAATAGCTGCGGCTTCCATCAAAACTCTTGCGATAGGTTCTAGTTCTTTCTTCTCATCTCCCGTCAATTCGGATTCCTGACCGGGAACCTGCAGATCGCGCTCTACGTAATATCCCAGAGAATCAAGAATCGGCCGGGCATTCGGGATTAATCCTTCAAACATCCGATCCCAGATTTCCGGCATCGGCGTTTCAGGTTCGGTCAATTGCGCTTTGTGAATTGTCGGCATAAATGCTCATCACGATATATTGGGGACCAACAAGAGATTGGGTCTACCAGCGCGACCGCCCAACCCTTACGAATCGCTCATGGCTTTTTTTATCCTTTTATAGCGAAAGCTAAAAAATCTAAATGGTGTGCTCAACGGGTCATCGGTCCGCATGGGCAAGAGGGACTGCGCTGAAATGACATCGGTTGTTTCCGAGTTCAACGAGGCAGACCAACAGAAAATGGATAAATTCAGTCGCCTCATTCGATACGCCGCGTCGAAATCCAAAGCATCCGCGACGTCGCGACAGGATCGATAGCCCGTCGCTCCCACCAGGCGACTTCGTCTCCGAAGCGGTGATTGTCGCGGTGATGGGTTCTGCACAGGGGTACCGTGAACTCGTCGCTTACCTTGCGTGCCATTGCGCAGTGCTGAGCGAACCGAAGGTGGTGGGCATCAGCGGGGCTTCTTCCGCAGACAAGGCACGGCTGCGATGCCACGAATTTGAGGTGGGCCTTATCGCGATGTCTGCGCGGCTCGCTGATCGTAAGCTCGCTTTTTTGAATCTTGGCAGGAGCGGTGCCGGCTTGAATATCTGTTGAAGGTGGCGTGGGATTGTCGTCGATGCTTGGCTTTGGCGGGACCGGCGACGCAGCAATTTGCTCGGCGGCGACATTGAGCTTTCTGGGGCGACCCCTTGGCCGTTTGACAGGGACCGTTGATGCCAAGGGCGGTTGGAGCGGACTCAGATCGATGGGCGCGGACGCAGGTTCGTCCGTCGCCAGAGCATCCGACGATGCATCTTGCGGGATTACCCTGGCGGCGAAGGCTTCCTCGACCAGTTTGGCATTCTCCGTGGACAGGCGGTTCTTGGCCTTCAGGATGGCTATGGCGCGGAGCTGTAGTTCCCCTTCTGGTAGGGTTTGGATTTCGTGGATCAATTGCATCCTGATGGTGTCGGACTCCTCGGCGCCGCACCTTTCCCGAACAGCTGAGGCGGCCGGGTTTACGGTTTGGCGCTGACTTGAACGGGCAAGCTCAGGGTGGGAGTGGGGACCAACTTCCAACACCCTGTCGCGTTGGGGCTCGTTATTGGCGATATCGGGAGCGTCGAGATCGTCTTCGCCTGCGATCCCGACCATCGTAAACAGGGCGTAGCGGCGGGCGTAGGTCAGAGCAGCACCCATCCGGCGGGGTTGG
>JAJYAH010000866.1 GCA_021779635.1 Pseudomonadota bacterium
ACCGAAGGACGCCCTTCGCTCGCGTAAAGCCTTCCGAAGCTGCGGTTCAACTCTACCAGCACTTCTCGCACCAGATCGCGGATTTTCCTCAACGGATGGTTCGTCGGCACACGCGCGTCCGGCGATATGTAGGAAACCAGCCCGCCCTGATCTTGAAATGTCCCTCGCATCCTCACCCCCGCCGATTCGTGATACAAAAGTGAATCATCACTTCGCCGTCATGGCGAGGGTTCTTCGGCAAACTGCTAGACGTTGACAGCGACGAGTGCGGTCAAATCAGCTTTACTCTAGCCGAGC
Source organism: Pseudomonadota bacterium (assembly GCA_021779635.1). The sequence continues at coordinate 298 of JAJYAH010000866.1, forward strand.
ATGCGATAGGGTCCCTGCTGGTTTCTTTCTGGAGTGGGCCTCATGCAGCATGGCCTTGTCGGGAGGGCATATGACACTTGCATCGCGTTCAAACGAGCCGTCGTTGGCGACGCCGACCCGCGACATCCGTAGGGATTGGACGAAGGAAGAAGCCTTGGCTCTCTACACGGCTCCCTTTAATAATCTGCTATTTCAGGCGCAGAAGGTCCATCGCAAACATTTCGATCCCAACAAGGTGCAGCTCAGCCAGCTTCTCAGCATCAAGACCGGTGGTTGTCCAGAGGATTGCGGCTATTGCAGCCAGTCGACCCATCATGATTCGGGCCTCAAGGCTTCCAGGCTGATGGAGGTGGAACGCGTCGTCGCCGAAGCGCGCAAGGCCCGCGACGCCGGCGCGACCCGGTATTGCATGGGCGCCGCATGGCGCAGCCCCAAGGATCGTGATATGGACGCCGTCGTCGCCATGGTCGAAGGTGTCAAGGCACTTGGCATGGAGACCTGCATGACGCTCGGCATGCTCGATAGCGAGCAGGCCGTGCGCCTGGGGAGGGCCGGTCTGGATTATTACAACCACAACATCGATACGTCCGAACGCTACTACGGCAAGGTCATCTCCACGCACAGTTTTGCCGACCGTCTGGAAACGCTGGCCCATGTCCGGCAATCCGGTATCAAAGTTTGTTGCGGCGGCATCGTCGGCATGGGTGAAGCTGCGATCGACCGCGTCGATATGTTGGTGACGCTGGCCAACTTGCCGGAGCATCCGGAAAGCGTGCCGATCAACATGCTTATCCCGATAGAGGGCACGCCGCTGGCAAAGGTCGATCCGATCGATCCGATCGCGTTCGTCCGCACGATCGCGCTCGCGCGCATGATGATGCCGAAATCCTATGTCCGCCTTTCGGCGGGCCGCACCGCCATGACCGATGAGATGCAGGCCTTGTGTTTCTTCGCCGGCGCCAATTCGATCTTCGTCGGCGACACGCTGCTGACGGCCGACAATCCCGGCGAAGACCACGATGCGCGGCTGTTTCGTCGGCTCGGCATCCAGGCGATGGAGCATGGCGAGCCATAAGGGGGCGAGCGAAGTACCCCGACACGGATCGCGAGAAATTGCTTCATAATCCTGGGGTCGGGAGTTCGCGTCCCTTTCCTGACTCGAATCCCCTCAGCTGACAAGGAACTCGTTTACTAGGGCGCCAGTTTGCGAGTCTTTAAGACACCCTACAGTCGCTCTCGCGAGGCGGCGCGAGTCATTCTGACAAACGGTGGATCTTAGGTCTGAGCCGGCAAGCACACCGCGCGTCCAAAGACGCGCGCTTCTAAGGCAAACAAACCATGGCGGCAGCGAGCGCCGTTCTCCTTAAGAATGCCGCAACGAAATCGCAACGATTTGGGTGATATGACCGTGAACAAAACGTGGCGGGAACACCTGCCACGATAAGAAAAATCAACAACTTAGAAGACACCCACTGCGTTCGGGACGCAGGGGCCGTCCGCAGCAAACGGCCACGATCAGCGACGTCGGTATCGGCGGTTGCGAGCCCCTGCAATAGAGCTGAGATGCTAGACGCCCGTCGAGCCATGGGTTCCGTCAGGACGATGAATCTGAAATGACATCCGCGTTCGGTCGTGAGCTGATGCGGTCGACTTGAAAGCGGACCCGGATTAAGGATTCTAAAGTTCTGATCCTTTCCATCTTGGATGTCGCTCGATGGTGTCGTTGTAGGACGCCAGATCAGGAGCGAATCAGAGGGAGTCCAAACCGACACCAGCACCAATCGGGCAGGGCGTCCGAGTCGGTGAATCAGGAGTTAACTTTCCAGCAAATTTCGCCGCTCGGCGACTTCGCGACTCAGTCTATGACGTCTTCGTCGCACGAAAAGTGGGTGCACACAGATGCCAAATTCAAATGATGTCGCAAGCAACGAGATGCTTTGGAAGCGCGTCCTGTCCCTGCTCGTCGTAGGTGCCAGCGCGTTGGGTGGAAGCGCAGTGTTGCTGATACAGGCGTTGCCACCAATACTTCACGGATTTCCATAGAGCCGGAGACGGGTCTTGAGTGGCACACGAGCCAAGTTGAGCGGCAAAGGAGTGTCCAATGAAACGTCCAACAAAACGTCCAACAACGAAAATTGCCCGGAGTCCTAAGGCATTGGTATTGCTCGAAAAAATTGCAAGAAAAATTTAAGTCGAAGCGCTTCACCCGCTCCAATTGAGCTCTTCACCTCTCCAATGTTTTCGGTGCCTGTCGGGCCACCCGCACTGAACTGATTGAGTGGAGTGTTTCTGGCTTCAGATGGGTGTAGCGGCGCAGCATTTTCCAGTCCTTGTGCCCGGTGACAAGCGCTACCTGTTCAATGGAAAACCCAGCTTCGAAAAGGCGGTGCGTGCCTTCGTGACGCAGAACTCGAAAATGAAGGTCTTCGATCTTCAATTCTTGACACTGACGACGAAACGCCGTTCCAACGGATCGTCCGTTGTAGGGAAAAATCCGGCCTTCGCGAATATTCGAGAACCGACCTTGCTCCTCAATGATCTTGCACGCGTCATAGCCTGATACATCCAGCAGAGGAATTCGTTGGTCGTTGCCCTTTTTCTTTCGGGGATCCTTCCGATTTCGGATGACGAGCATTCGGCTGCTGGCGTCGAAGTCGCGCCATTCAACTCTTGCAATTTCGTCTTGCCGCATTGCTGTTGCGACCGCAAAATCGGATGATACGATCAACCGGAATCTGTTGCCGAATGTTTGCTTCCAGTGCCGAGATAACGCGATCGAGTTCGTCCGGTGTAGGGCGGCGATCACGCTCATCGCCTTTTCCGAC
>JAJYAH010000867.1 GCA_021779635.1 Pseudomonadota bacterium
TGCCGTCAAGAGACTCACGCACACTTTGCCGGTTCGCAGCAAGAACGATTCGGGAACTACGAGACCGAACGCCAAGTTGATGATCAACTCATAGCCCAGCCGTTTGATCTAAATCAAAGAGGAATGACGAGAGACTATCGTCTATTTGCACAAGATGATTCTCCATGGATTGGCGGGAGAGAAAGATGTCGTTGAAGGAAGAAATAACCAAGGCTATCGGTGCCCATGGAATGTGGAAGGCGCGCCTCAAGATGGCGATCGAAACCGGCAAGACTGATGCAAGCGTCACGGATGTCGGGAAAGACAACGTATGTGCATTCGGACAATGGTTATACGGGCCAAGCGTCGATGCCGCGATGAAAGGCAGCGGCGAGTTCAAGGAAGTTCAGAAACTGCATGCAGAGTTTCACAAGATAGCGGCTCAGGTGCTGCAACTGGCACTGCAAGGAAAGAAGGCTGAGGCCGACAAAGTGATGGCGCAGGGTAGCGCTTTTACCGACGTGTCGGGGCGGCTAACCTCGGCAATGATGCGTTGGCAAAAGACAGCAGGTTGAGGCCCTCGGGGCGCACGGTCATTCGCGTCGTTCTGACCGCGGGCCAACTATTTCCGGTCTCCCCTGATAAGAGACATCCTCGGATAAAGAGACATCCTCGGCATCCGTCGGCAAGTCTCAAGGGTGCCAGGAATTCGCAGCGATTTGCATCCAATTCCGGCAGGACAAACCGTCAGGATTGTTCGATCGGAAATTTCCGGTTCATGAATTTCGACTTTTGCACCGCCCGCAACTCGCGGGCGAACAGCGCGAGCGAAAATTGCATTCAGTTTTGAATATGCGATCTAGCTCAACCTTACTGGCAGAATCTCCGCAGAAAGCTGCATTTCGTCCCCGAGGTGATAACCGTAGTATGCCGGCCGGGAAATCAGACGCAGGAACAAGAAAAGGCGAAACCGCAGCCGCCGCAGCAATCCCATATCCCTGGCCGGCAGCAGATTCTCATGCGAGACATGCACGATCCATTGCCGGGGGTTGGCGGGCAGGTCGATCTCGTGATGGCGCGCCATGTCCTCGAGGTATCGCTCGACGTTCGGCTCTTCCATGAAGCCGAAACGCAATTTGACGCTGATGACGCTGCCGCGATCCTTGTCGCGGTCGAACGCGATCACACGAACGCGATCGTCGTGGACGTAAGGCACCTTCGGGTGGATCACCTCGACGAGAATAAGATTACGCGGCAGGACGCCGTAGCGATCCCATAGCAAGCTGACCAGGGTAGGTGCTCTATCGGTCAGATGACGCACCTCTGTCGGCGCGAGCACGAGCGCGTTGCGTTCGATGAAAGCAGTGCCCTTGCGGTGCAACTCGACAATGTCGGCCATGGTGTGCGTCGACCGGGCGTTATAGGCCGCGAACGTCGCCTTGCGCCCCCAGCGCCAAGTCGCCATGACGAGGAAGCTCACAATGCCAATTCCCAGCGGTATGAAACCTCCCTCCAGGAACTTCAGCGAGCTTGCAACCAGAAAGGCGCCGTTCACCCCGACCAAGGCGCCCCAGATCAAGGCGGTTGGCGTTGCGCCCCATCCCCAATAGCGCCGGGCGACGCTGAACATCGCAGCGGAAGTGATCACCATCACGCCCGAGACCGCAAGCCCATAGGCTGCCGCGAGACCGGCCGACGAGCGAAATACAAGCACTAACGTGACGCAGCCGGCATAGAGCGTCCAATTGACGAGGGGAATGTAGACTTGTCCGGAATGCGCCTGATGCGTGTGGCGCACGTTCAGCCGGGGGAAAAGCCCGAGGCCGACAGCCTGGGAGACCAGCGAAAACGCGGCTGAAATCAAGGCCTGAGAGGCAACAATGGTCGCCAGCGTCGCAAGCACGACGAGTGGCACGAGCAGAGCCTGGGGCACCAGATTATAGAAGAGCTTGCCGCCTTCAACCGGAGCGTCGGTTAGCAGATAGGCGCCCTGGCCGAGATAGTTCAGAAGGAGCGCCGGAAAGACAATCGCGAACCAGCCGATGCGGATCGGCCGCGCACCGAAGTGGCCGAGATCGGCATACATCGCCTCGCCGCCGGTGACGACCAGCATCATTGCGCCCAGGATCAGGAGTGAGCCGCGCGTCCCGGCCCGAAGCAGGAAGCCGGCGCCGTAGCTGGGATCGAACGCAGCGAGGATATCCGGCTGTCGAATTATCGCGGCAAGGCCGAGCATCGCGATCACGACAAACCACACCAGCAGCAGCGGACCGAAGACCACCCCGATGCCAGCCGTCCCCTTGAATTGAACAGCGAACAATGCGGTCAGCAGGACGACTGTGATCGGGACGATCAACGTCGAGAATGCAGGGGTGGCGACCTCCAGCCCCTCGACTGCGGACAGCACGCTGATGGCTGGCGTGATCATGCCGTCGCCCAGCAGGAGTCCGGCACCGAGCATCAGCGACCACAGCAAGGCCCTTCTGCCTTCATTCCTGAACCGATGCAGCAGGCCATAGAGGGCGAAGACGCCACCTTCGCCGTCATTGTCGGCGCGCAGCACCAGCAGCGCGTACTTGATCGCGACGATGATCGTGAGGGTCCAGATCGCGAGCGATATGGCGCCGAGGACATTTTCCGGCGTTCTGCCAATGTGAGCCGAGCCGAAGAATATCTGATCGATCGCGTACAGCGGAGAGGTACCGATGTCACCGAAAACGACGCCCAGCGCGCTGATGGCGAGCGCTGTCGTATTTCCGCCGGATGTATGGCCTTGTACGCTTTCAGCGCACGCGTCAGCGTTAGGCTTGCTTTGGCTTCGGCCTCGCTTGTTCATTCGCACCGAGATTCCTGCTTCTGAGCAACATTGTCCCGATGCATTCCACTTTGCTAGCTTAGCTCAGCTGCTCGGCCTGATATTGATCGGTGTCAAATTTCCCCCAGGGCGGGCCTGCAGCAAGGGTCCCATCGCCGCGGCCCCGGGTGATCCGCGCCCGAGGCTAGGCGATCGCGCTATGGCGCGCTACTCTTCTTCCACTTTGCGTTGTCTCGGCTGCAACAGACCGGTGATCCATGGACAGCGATCCCTCACAGATTCCAGTTCTGCCAATCCCGTTCGAGCACGGTCTCAGTCGCTT
>JAJYAH010000868.1 GCA_021779635.1 Pseudomonadota bacterium
TCAGGATCGAGGCGATGAAGCACCCCAGCAGCGAACCCAGTCCACCGAACACCACGACGACGAACACGATCGGGCCCATCGCGTCCGCCATCCCCGGCTCGGTGGTCTGGTAATTGCCGCCGACTACGCCGGCAAGGCCGGCCAGCATGCAGCCGCCGGCGAACACGATGGTGAAAACCATCGGGACGTTATGGCCGAGCGCGCTCGCCATTTGCGGATGGGTCAATGCTGCCCGGATGACCATCCCGACGCGGGTCTTCTTCAGCAGAAGCCAAAGCGCCAGCAACATGCCGGCGGAGACCAGCAGCATGAAGCCGCGATAGGCCGGGAAGTGTTCGCCGTAGAAGGTGAACAGCGAAAAATCGAGGCTCGGCGGCACCCGATAGGCCATCGGCAGCATGCCCCAGATCATCTGCACGCTGCGCTGGATGATGAAGACGAGCCCGAAGGTGAACAACAGTTCGGCGATATGCCCGTTGCTATGAACTCGCCGCAGGCCCCAGATCTCGATCGCCGCTCCAAGCAGCCCGCAAAGGATCGGCGCAACGATCAGCGCCGGAAAGAAACCGATCAACCGGCTGACGGTGAAGGCGAGATAGGCGCCGATCATGTAGATGCTGGCATGAGCGAAATTCAACACGCCCATCATGCTGAAGATCAGCGTCAGGCCGCTTGCCAGCATGAACAACAGCATGCCGTAGACGAGGCCGTTGAGCAGGGAAACGAGGACGATTTCCATGACTGCTGTCCGCGCTCCCCGCTGTTTAAATCCTTTCGCGCCAGATCATTCAGGCCGCCTCATCTTGCAGATGGTCGGCAGCGTCAGGTCGGCGGCTGACGCCGTCATGTAGTTCTTCCAGCCGAAGCCGGTGTGCTCGGCATCATATTTGACGTCCTTGGAGAATACGCCGGCGTAATAGGGCATCAAAAGCTGATGGTCTTCCTTGCGCATGATGGTTTCTTGCCCCAACAGGTCCTTCTCATGCATGTCTTCCAGCGCCAGCGCGACCTTCAAGGGATCGGTGGAGCCCGCCTTGTTGATCGCATCGGTCAGCATGTCGATCATGGTGACGAAATTAAGCGCCGAGAAATCGGTGTCGTGGCCGCTGCTCCGCCAATCGGTCGCGAATTTCTCGGCCCCCGGCACCTTGAGGTCGACCGGAACATTGCTGTTGAACTCCATGATCGAGGTCAGCCGGTTTTCGCCGGCAGCTCCAATCGCGGTGGGACCGCCGATCAGATGCGAAAGGAACGTGTCGAACCGGACGTCGAGCCCCGAATCGACCGCGGTCTTGATCAAGAGGTTGAGGTCGCGGTTATAGTTGCCGGTGACGACGCTCTGCGCGCCCGACGCCTTGATCTTCGACACATAGGGCGCGAAGTCCTGCACCTTGCCGAATGGCATCAATTCGTCGCCGACGATTTCGATGTCGGGACGAAGTTTGGCGAGCCACTTCTTGGAGTCGTGCTGGATGGACTGCCCAAACAGATAATCCTGATTGAGCAGATAAACCTTCTTCAGGTCCGGCGGCAGCGACTTGATGCGGGCGGCCGCGCGCATGTCGACGCTGCCGGCGAAGCGGAAATGCCAAAAGTCGCATTGCTCGTTGGTGAGCTCGGTCGCGAGCGCACCGCAGTTCAGATACAGGATGCGGTTATCGGGGTTGCGCGCATTGTGCTTCGACACCGCGTCGATCAGGGCGGCACCGACATTCGATCCGGTGCAATGCATCACGAACGGGATATTCTGGTCCGTCATGCTTTTCAGCGCGATCAGCGCTTCGGCCGGCTGCAGCTTGTCGTCGAACGGCACCAGTTCGTACTTGCGGCCGAGCGCGCCGCCGGCGGCATTTTTCCGCGCGATGATGTATTGGAAGTTTTTCAGGAACTCGTCGCCTCCGGACGCGAACGGACCGGAGAATGGGTCGGTGTAGGCGAGCTTGATGGTTTCTTCTGCCACCGCCGGCCATCCGGCAAATAACCAGCAAACGACAGCGAAAGAATAGCAAATCAGGCGCAAACAGCTCGGCATGCGAGTCCTCCCGAATGCACTACCTCTTTGGGTAGTTGTTCTCTTGCTCGGGAGAGTACATTGACGCCGGGGCGAGTCAATCGCCGCGGCGCACAGCTGGCACGAAGCAGATACGGATATTATTGTTGTCGCGTTTCGCCAGGGACTGACATCGCGACGTCGTGCCCGAAATAGACGCGTTCGAGCCGTTGCGGCAGATTTGCCTCGCTGGTCGGTGCCTGCAGCGCGACATGTCCCTGCACCAGCGCGTAAACACGATCGGCCGCGGCGAGCGCCTTTTCCAGCAGCTGCTCGACCAACAGCACCGCGGTGCCCTGCGTGCGCAGCTGGGCGATGACGTTGAGGACGCGATCGACCAGTACCGGCGACAATCCCGCCGATGGTTCGTCCAGCATCAGCAGGCGCGGTCGGCGCACCAAACCCTGCGCGACCGTCAGCATTTGCTGCTGGCCGCCGCTGAGCGCCCCGCCGCGCTCATGCCGCTTTTGCGCGATTTCCGGAAAGAACGACAAGGCCTCCTCGATCCGCGATGCGCGCTCGCCACGCGGCAGGTCGTAGCCGGCAAGCAGGAGATTGTCGGTGACGGAAATCTGCGTGAACACCCGATGCCCTTCGATGACGTGCACGAGCCCGGCGCGTGCGGCCTCGCGCGGCGTGGTGCTCGTCGTGTCGCGGCCATCGAAGCGCACTTGTCCCGCGGTCACCGGCAACAATCCCGACAGCGCGCGCAGCAAAGTGGTCTTGCCGGCGCCGTTGGGACCGAGCAAGGCGACGACTTCGCCGCGCGCTACCGCGATGTCGACGCCATGCAGCACGCGGATCTTACCGTAGCCGGCTTCGAGGGAACTAACCGCGAGCAAGGCTTCAGACACCGAGGTAAGCACTGACCACCTCCTTGTGGGCGCGAATCTCGGCCGGCGTGCCCGCAGCGAGCACACGCCCGAGATTCAGCACGGTGACCTGGTCGCAGATGTCGAAGATCAGGTCGGCATGATGTTCGACCAGCAATACGGCGGTGCCGCGCCGGCTGATCGCCTTGATCAGGGCGCCCAAGCGTTCGATCTCGTCGCCGGACAGACC
>JAJYAH010000869.1 GCA_021779635.1 Pseudomonadota bacterium
GCGGAGAGCTATCCAATCTCTGACCGGCCAGAAAATCGTTCGGATGACCCTTGAAAAAGGCGTCCTGCTCCGAAGCGGCGCCTAAAGAGCGATTGCTTCGCATCGCCCGAGAATATGAGCGGATGGCCGAATACGCAGAAGCAAAGCAGGCGCGCCAAAATGATGGCATTTGACTGCGAATAAAAACTCAAATCGGGCCGAACCGGCGCCCATTGCCACACGCTTTCCGCGGAGCTGCCGCTGGCGGCGAACGAAGCTTCAGGCATCCGCGATCAATGCGACATCAGTGTCGGCACCGTCATGGACTGCACCATCCCGCGCGTAACGCCTCCCAGAATTCGCTCTTGCAGTCGCGAATGCCCATAGCCGCCCATGGTGATGAGGTCGATACCGGCGTCGGCCGCAACCGAAAGGATGGTCGGCTGAATATTCGTGTGGTCCGCGCTCAGGCGCTCGACGCGCGCGGCAAGCCCGCGTCTCGCCAAATGCGTCACCAGATCATCCGCGGATGCTTCCGCCGGTATTTGCGCCTCGTTGATGCTGATGATGGTGATGGACTCCGCCTTGGCCAGGAACGGCGCCGCGTCACGAACGGCACGCGCCGCCAGGCGGCTACCGTCCCACGCGATTCCAATATGCCTGGGCTTGAACTCGCCCTTGTGCGTATAGGGAATGAACAGCACCGGCCCGCCAGACTGAAAAAGCATTTCCGTCGGGATCATGTTGTCGGAGGTAGTGTGGTCGGGGTCCGGCTGCAGCACGATGCTCAAATCGTACAGCCGCGCTGTCGCGCCCAAAGTTGCGAAGGCTTCGACTGGAACGGCGGTGAACGCCTGACAGCAATAGGCGATGCCGGCGTTGCGCGCTTCGGTTTCGAATACCGCCAGTGCCGCATTGGCGCGGGCCAACGCGCGCTCACGTTCGAGATCGAAAACGGCTGCCACCGCGGCGGCGCCGTCGACCGCGAGGCCGATATTCGCGCTTTCAAAGCCGATCGAAATCGCGTCGAGGTGCGCCGAAGAGCTCACTGCCAACGAGATCGCACTATCGACCACGGGACGGATCGGACGTTCAGAGGGGATGTGGACGAGGAGATTTTTCAGCATGGCCGCTCTCTACCCTGGTTTGGATAGCGCCGCGGTTGCGGTCGCAGCGGCATTAAAACGCAAGAATGTTGACGCAATTTGATCCACCTCAAACCAATGCCCGTCAGCCCGGGAATTCTGAGCAAGGCGGCGCTCGGAACGCCGTAGGGCGCCGATTCTTGCGGCGCAAATCCGCGCTGGCCGGCCAGTTCAGATGTCCGATAGCCAGCCGACCTGTGAAGCATAGCGCAGGAGGTCCGCGCGGGATTGAATCTCCAGTTTGGCGAGGCCGCGCGACTTGAAGGTTTCGATCGATTTCACGCCGACGCCGATCCGATTCGAAATTTCCTTGTTCGTGAGCCCGAGCGATGAAAGCTTGAGCACCTCGGTCTCGCGATCCGTCAGATCCCTGGTGTCACGTGTCGAGACGCGATTGCCTGCCGGCGAGCGGTCGAGCACGCGATTGACGATGGCGGGATCGATATAGGTCCCTCCGGCGATCACGGCACGAACCGCGGAAACCAGGTTCGCGGCCGCCGATCGCTTGACCACGTAACCGCGCGCGCCAACGTCCAGCGCCTGCCTCAGATAGGCTCGATCCTCGTGCAGGGTGAGCATCAGGATTTTGATGCCGGGAGCTTCCTCGGTCAACCGGCGGGTGAGCACGATGCCGCTCATCCCCGGCATCGAGATGTCGACAATCGCAATATCCGGATGCGCCTCGCGGATGACCCTCAGGGCTTCCGGTCCGGATGTCGCTTCGCCGACGACCGTAAAATCGGCTTCCGATTCGATGAGATTACGCAATCCCGTCAGCACAATCGGATGGTCATCGGCGAGAACGATGCGCGTCTTGTCCTTCACGGCAGCAGGACCTCCTCGGGTTCGATCGGAATGCGGGCAAATACCGTGGTGCCGACGCCCTTGCTGGATTCGATCTCCAGCGTGCCTCCGATCAGCGAAAGCCGCTCGCGCATGCTCGGTATACCGAGCGATCCATATTTACCGGGTGCCCCGAGTTTCTCGATGAGATCGAAGCCATCCCCGTCATCGTCGATCATCAGCTGGAGCATCGTTCCGACACGACTGATGACAACGCTGACGCGTCTCGAGCCGCCCGCGTGTTTTGCAATATTGGTGAGGGCCTCCTGGATCACCCGGTAGATCGTCGTCCGCGTGTCGTTTGGAAGCGCGTCGATATTCGTGTCCTTGCAATAGTACTCCGCGTCGATGCCCGTCTGCTCACACCAATCGGAGACGTAATTGTCCAACGTCGCGGCCAATCCAAGCTCGTCTATCGACGCGGGACGCAATTCCCAGGCCACCTGGTGCAGCGTCCTGCCCATCTGACCGAGCAAGACATTGAGCTTCGCAAGCCGGTGCCTGCCGTCCGCATCGAGGGACTTCTCCAGGTCCTTGGCGGCCAGCGTGGCGGCGATCAGCGTCTGTCCGGTCTGATCGTGTAACTCATGCGACAATCTGAGGCGCTCATCCTCGGCAGATCGCATCAAATGCAGCCGAAGGCGGTCGCGCTCGTTCAGTGCCTTGGAGAGAGCTTTTGCGGCAAGGGTCCGTTCGGTGATGTCGATTACCGTTGCCATGGTGTAGTGCGCGGCCCGGATGGTAATCGGGTGGAGGCCCACTTCTATCGGAAAATCGCTGCCATTCTTGCGCCGGCCCAGCACGTTTTGTTCGGTGCCCATTGTACGCGGCGACGGACTGCGGGCAAATTGTCGCCGGCGCTCGACATGAGCGCTGCGGAGTTCGGCCGGAAGAAGCATCTCGACCGGCCTTCCGATCAGCTCCTTCTGCGCATAACCGAACATTTGTTCAAGCGTGGCATTCGCCAAAAGCACCATGCCCTTGTCGTCCACCAGCACGACGCCGTTTGGGGCCGAATCGAAGAAGAGAGCGAATTCCTCGAGCGTTGGCCTGCGATCGATGCCCAATGTGCCAAACCTGTGCTCAAGGCGGCCACCGAGCAGATAGGTCAGCCCGATTGCTAACGCGAACACGATGGCTCCAGC
>JAJYAH010000870.1 GCA_021779635.1 Pseudomonadota bacterium
ATTCCGCTCATTGTTCGAGCTCTATTGTGGCATCCGCAAGCCCGGCAAACGACTTGATCAATATTGGTTGGGTCCGCTTCGGATTCATTTTCCAACACTGGCTCGGAGGTTCGCTTCAACCTGATATGTCGAACATCGTCGGCCAGATCAGCCAAATCTGCCCCAACCCGGGCGACTACTAGGCGGGCTTACCAAACGGCTCGCGTAATTCACTCAATGCCTGTCTTGCAACTGTGGCTGCGCCTTGAAGTGCAAGTGTGGCCATGATCGCGGCAACGACGATATCGGGCCATCCGGTACCCGTGCCGAAGACACCGAGAGCCGCAAATAGAACGGCTACGTTGCCGAGCACGTCATTGCGCGTGCAAATCCAAGCGGATCGCATATTTGCATCGCCGTGGCGATGGACCCACAGCAATCCGAACGATGCTGCATTGGCGACCAAGGCCATAAATCCGACGACCCCCATCGTAAAGGCGCTTGGCAGCGTGCCCTGTACAGCATGCCAGGCAGCGGTGCCGACAACCCACAGGCCAAAGACTCCCATGGTCGCCCCCTTAGCTAGCGCAGCCGATGCTCGGTAGCGCAATGCCATGCCAACGACGAAAAGGCTGATGCCGTAGTTAGTCGCGTCGCCCAGGAAATCGAGAGCGTCAGCTTGGAGTGATGCCGATCCGGCCGCAAGGCCAGCGCCGACCTCTATCACAAACATTGCAGCATTGATCGCAAGAACGGCCCATAGCACGCGCCGATATTCGGCGATGTTGCCTTTGTGGGTGTCCAAGTCCAGAGACGGCGGTGTGCAGCAGCAATCGGCCATTTCCGTAAAATAGGCTTGGACCCGGCCTTACGCAATCGCGCTTTGGTGGCACATGTCTGCTAATTCGTGTTCTGGAGTCCCATTTTTGCTCGACCTAGCCTAGTTCGAGACGCTGATTGGTCAGCGGCCGAAGCGTCGGACGTTGAACCCAGATGAATTCGTAACCCGCGCTTGGTCGCAGGACGTGCTGGCGTTCGACAGCTATCGAATGCCTCGGGGAACCGCGCCGCGTCCTGGCCGTCTATCGACCGCTTACAGAGACGCGACGGACTGGGTCGTGATCAGCCCGATCATTCCCGCAATCAGCCTACCGTTGAATTCACGTTGATACTTCACCGTCAATGGCTTCCTTGATCTCAACAAGCTCGTACGCCGCGAGTTACCAATTCTTTGCATTCGATTCTTGTTCTTGGTCAGCAGCATAAGGCCGCGTAGTCCCTATGGGTCGCTAAAGCGATGAAACCGCGCCCGCAATGGCTCTTGATGATCTCCTTATACAGCGGCGCCAAGCTGGCCGTCACGAAGCTGGAAGATCATTTCGAACCGGTCGAAGATCTTTTCATCGTGCGTCACGGCGATGATGGCGGCGTCCTGATCGATAGCGACCTTGCGGAGCAGATCCATGACGATTCCGGCGCGCTGCGAATCGAGCGCCGCAGTCGGCTCGTCGGCGAGAATGATGCGCGGCCTGTTGGCGAGTGCGCGGGCGATGGCCACCCGCTGCGCTTCCCCTCCGGAGAGGTTGGCCGGCATGGCATGTCTGCGGTGACCGACCTCCAGATAATCCAGCAGTTCGATCGCGCGTTCGCGCGCCGTCGCGGCATCGAACCGCGCGAGGTCGAGTACAATCGCGACGTTGTCGGTGCAGTCGAGGAACGGCAGCAGATTATGGGCCTGAAAAATGAAGCCGATCTTCTCCAGGCGCAGCCGGCGCAGGTCGGACCTCAGCCAGCGCCCGTCATAGACCGCCTCGCCATCAAGCGTGATGCGCCCGCTGCTCGGCTCGACGATGCAGCCAATGCAATTGAGCAGCGTCGTCTTGCCGGAGCCGCTCGGGCCGAGCAGACCGACGACCTGACCGGGGAATACTTCCAGGCTTACGTCGCGCAGCGCATCAACCCGGGCCTCGCCCGCGCCAAAATACTTGGACAGGTGCTCCACCCGCACCAATGGCGCACGACTGACGGTATCGAGCACTGAATCATCCTCCGAGCGCCGACGCCGGGTCCGTCTTGACCGCAACGCGGACACTCAAGGCCGAGGCCAACAGGCAGACGATGATGACGATGGCGAATAGAATTGCGACATCCCCGCTGTCCATCTGGACCCGACGCGGAAAGTAGTCCTTGGTCAGCGAAATCAGGGCCAACCCGAATGCAAAGCCACCGATGCCGAGGATCAGCGCCTGCTGCAGAATCAGGCCGATGATGGTGAGGTCGGGAGCCCCGATCAGTTTCAGCGTTGCGATGGAGCGGATCTTTTCCATGGTCATGGTGTACACGATGAGCGCGATGATCACCGTCGAGACCACGATCAGAATGATCATGAAAAGACCAAGTTGCCGCTGCATCTTGTTGATCACGAACTCCGTGAGATAGCTCTCCTGCACCTGCTGCGTGACCGCCGACAGGTGCTTCCAGCGGTCGATGTCCTGCGTGACGCGCTCTTTCGCGGCTCCCGGTTGAAGCAGCGTCAGCACGGCGTTGACATCGGTATTGACGAGGGAGCTTCGTCCCGCCGCCTTCTCGCGCCGCTGCAACGCCGGCGGGACGTTGAACTGGATCGATTGGGCGTCGAGAAGCGTGATCCAGGCCGCGGGATTTCCGGCGGAGTCGACCATGCCCCGGGTCAATCCGACGACGGTATAGAGGTCGTGATACGGGCCAATGGGCACCGTCTCGCCGAGCTGGAGACCGGATGAGGCATCGGCGACTATCTGGTAGTGGCTCTCGGTGAGGTCATGGCCCGATGCGAGTCCCGCCGGGCCGCCGAGGCGACCTGGCTCATAGCCCTGGATGAACAATCTCAAGGGGACGCCATGAGCAACCGTCTGCACCGTCTGGAAGGTGACTGCCCCGGCCTCCGCCACGCCCGGAATGCGCTGCACCAGCTCCCGGGTGTCGCGCGGGATCCGGGAGGGCTCGGCAAAGGGGCCTTTGGTGCGCGGCTGCACCACCCACAGATCGGCGCCGGCCGAGCGCGGCAGGCTGAGCGCATCTTCCAGGGCGCCCTCATAGATTCCGGCCATCGAAACCACAAGCCCGAGCAGCAATCCAAGCCCCAT
>JAJYAH010000871.1 GCA_021779635.1 Pseudomonadota bacterium
CAAAGCGCTGCCCGGCCAGAAGATCATCACCACGCACTCTCCTTATTTCGTGCAGCACGTTCCGTTTCGCGACCTTCGCCTCGTTCGCCTGACTGAGAGCGGAACCGATGTTTATTCGCTGCCGTCGAACTTCTCCGCACGCATCCCGCATGTAGCGGCGCTCGATGCCGTTGTTGGCGGAAGTGGCGGGTTGCTCGAATACGATCGTGCGGCCGAGATGCTGACCGTTCACGGCAAGCTTGACGAGCAGCGCTACCGGGATGTGCTGACTTGCTACGGCACTCACGCCGACAGGGCCGTTATCCACGGTGTCTTGCGTGACCTGCGCGATCGCGCGTTGCTCTTTATCGGCGACGAGGAATTGAGGGCGCTGGAAACCTTCGCGCGCCGGATTCGTGGCGAAATTTTCTTCGCTCGACGCTGGTTCATCGTCGAGGGGCAGGCCGAGTATTTGCTGGTTCACGCCATAGCGCGGGAACTCGGATACGACCTCGACGAGCATGGCGTCGCAGTGATCGACGCCCAGAACAACGGTAACCCCGCCATCTTCTCCGCGCTCGCACGGGCTCTCGCCATACCGTGGCTCGCAGTGTTCGACGGCGACGGCGCCGGGCATGGCTATTGCCAAAGCATCGAGGCGCGCGACTTCGAGGCGGCGTTCGTCGCGACGCGGTGCCGGACGCTCGCCGCTGGGGACCTTGAAGCGCAGTTGGTCGCCGACGGCCTTGAGGCAGAACTCAAAACCGCGCTGACGAACCTCAGCGTCGCCGGCGCTGCGGCGGCCGACCAAGCTGCGTTGCTAGGTTATTTGCGAGGACACAAGACGGCCTATGCGGCGGAGCTTGCGACCATGCTCCGCGGAAACGCCGCGCTTGCCGGGCGGATGCCCCAAGCCTTTCGCGATGCGATTGCAGACCTTCGGGGGCTGGCATGACTGACAATCCGCTTGAGCAGTCTCTCGCCAAACTGACGGACATCCAGCGTGAAGCAGTAGCGTGGGACAATGGCGTGATGCTGGTTCTCGCCGGCCCTGGTTCAGGCAAGACTCAGGTGCTCACCTGCCGCATCGCCCGTTTGCTTGACGAAGGTCGCGACAGGTCCTTCCGCATTCTCGCCTTGACCTTCACGAACAAGGCTGCCGACGAGATGAAGGAGCGCGTCACCAACTTCGTCCCCGGCCTTGAAGAGCGCGCCAACATAGGCACCTTCCACAGCTTCTGCGGACAGGTTCTGCGTCAACACGGCATCCACCTCGGCATCAAGCCGGACTTCGCCATCTACTCACAGGACGATGATCGTAACGCCGTTCTGGAAGACGCGCTGAAACGCGCGGGCATGGATCCCCTGGCCGTCCGCTATCTCAGCCTGATCGACCGCATGAAGACCATGCTGGTAGAACCAAAGGACGCGGAGTCACGCCTGACGCGAACGACCGACGCCCATGCAATTGCGCTGACCTATCAAGCTTACGAAGACGAACTGCGACGCCTCAACGTGCTCGATTTCAACTCGCTGATATTCGAGGCGCATCGGCTGTTTTCCAATTTTCCTGCCATCGCGGTTCGCTACCGCCGCTCCTATCCTTATTGGCTGCTCGACGAGTTTCAGGACACCAATGACGCCCAATACCGGCTCATTCGCGCGATGGCGGGACAGGACTTCAAGAACGTCTTCGCCGTCGCTGATGACGACCAGATCATCTACCAATGGAACGGTGCCAGCTTCCGTCAGCTTCAGCGTTTTCGCGCCGACTTTGCGCCGCAACTGATCCAGCTTCCAACGAACTACCGTTGCCCGCCTGCCATCGTGACGGCGGCCAATCGGCTCGTGGCCTACAACGTCCAGAGGACGGAGGCGAAGAAGCCTCTTGTCGCCGGCAAGACAGAACTCAAGCTCCCCGCACACGAACATATCCAGCTTCGCGCATTTGATTCCGACGAGACGGAAGCGGAGGAAATCGCGAAGGAAATTGCAGTGCGCGGGAAGAGCCAATGGGGACAGACCACGGTCCTGGCACGAACCCGCGCCTTGCTGGAGCGCATGCAGAAAGCGCTTCAGGTCCAACAGGTGCCCGCCGTCATCGCACAACGTCGGAACGATTTCCTGTCCGCCGAAATCCGATGGCTGGTCGCTTGTTTAGTCGAGACCGTGCGGCCGTTGGATCGCCGAAACTTGGCCGTCTTAGCCGACGCCTTCAATAGGTTTGCCGAGATTCAAGTGTCGGTAGGTCAGGTCTTGTCGGACGCGGAAGCAAGCGGCGTCGCCTATCTCAGAGTATGGGCCGAAGCGGCTAAGCGAGAGGTCGGAGACGGGTCGCCGCGATTGACGCTAATCGAAGCCGCCAGTCGCCTCGAACCGGCGTCGGCGAAGAAGATCGCCGACGACATTCTCGCGGAGTTTGCAAGCCAGGCCACTGGAAGTGACCCCGACCCGGACCTCGCTGAGGATCTTGCCGCGTGGCGCGAGATTTCTAACGATATTGGCAAACATTTCGGGCGCAACATCACGCTCGACGAGTTCCTGCAACAACTTCAACTGCGGTCGAAGGAGCCATCGCCGCAACCTAACACCGTCACTCTGATGACCGTGCATGGGGCCAAGGGTCGCGAGTTCGACTTCGTTTATCTGATCGGGCTGGCCGAAGACATTCTGCCGTCGTTCCAGAGCCGTCAGAAAGGTGACGGCAGTCCGGAGATGGAAGAAGAACGGCGAAATTGTTTCGTCGCCATTACACGAGCCAAAGAATCTCTCATTCTGAGCCGCGCAAGTACCTATAGAGGCTGGGGAAAGCAGCCTTCACGATTTCTCGTGGAGATGGGGTTGGCTCAGGGGTAGTGAGACGCCCAACGTGAGTAGATCGTGGTGGAGTACGGTGTTCGTTCTGTTAATGCAGGGACCATGACGAGTAGAGTTGCAGGAAAAATCCGGGTGATAGGGCGGGGCGAAGACGTTGAACAGTTTCTATGAGCGGCCGATTCTGAACTCGCCCTATCGCGCGCCGGAATTGCATCATCCGCTCGATCAAAACGGTCAACCCCTCGAAGGGGAGCCGAGGCAGGGGCGCCGCCCATCGCGCTTCATAGTCCCCGTTCCGGCCTCCC
>JAJYAH010000872.1 GCA_021779635.1 Pseudomonadota bacterium
AGGCGCGAAAAGGCGTCGACAACGTCGCGATGCCCCTTGGCTTCGATCGGATTGCCCACGGTGAGGAACAGAAACGCATCTTGAGGTATTCCAAGCTTCTGCCGGAACTGACCGTCGGGCTCGCACTCAAAATCACCCTCGCTGACGCCGTTGGGCAGCACCGTGAATTGGGTGAGCCCGATGCTCCTCACGAAATCGACGTCGCGGTATTTTTCCGCATTGAAAACAAGGTGATCGAACTTCCTGAGGACGCTCGGAAGCTCCCTGAAGTATTCCGCAAAATCCGGCTCGTAGAGCCCCGAGAAGCCGCACGGGATGAACACTTTGCGTGCCTTGACGCCATCGAGAACCGGCCAAAGCGCGTCGAAGCTCCACTGCTGCGCGGCCATGATGAGGATGGCGTCTGCCTCGAACGTCCGGACGAACTCTCGATATTCGTCGATCTGGCCGTAGAGGCCATAGACCTTCTTTCCGCCCGCGTTGAAGGCGCGAATCCTGACGCCGTTGACAACGTTCGATGTCCGCTGGCGATGTCGGCTCGTCGCAACCGTCACATCGTGGCCCCGTGCAGCCAGGCGCTCGGCAATCTGGCGCATCACCTCCTGCACACCGCCTCGATGCGGAGGATAGGATTCGCAGCAGAGCAACAAGCGCAATCAAAGCCTCCTAGTCTTGCGATCGGCGACGCCACCGACTGTTAACGAACGATTTCCGCACAGCCTCAAATCGACAATCCAAAATGACGCAAGGTGCTTCTGAGACTGCTTCCGACCTTGCGTGCGCGCCGCAAGCCCAACTTGTCAAAGATAAATTGATAGCGCAAACTCCTTTGCCAGAGTGCCACGGGATCACTATTTCTATCAAAGCTTCTGCTCCCGAAAATCGCGGCGCCAGCCCTGGAGATTACGGCGCACATCTCGCCAATATTAGCTGTCGGCGAGACTTTTTCCGGTGCATTGTGAGCTAAGCATGCGATGTCCAGATGAATACGCCCTGGCTTCGACGTCCCATCTGCGGCCATGGCCAGATTTTCCGCTGTTATAAGGATCAGCTTCTCCTTGAAAGGATCGACATTCTCGCGCGACATGCTGGTCGGCACCTCGCGATAGATGGTCAGCCGTTCCGCCAGATTGGCGACACGGAAGCGGCGAGCAATCCGCGACCACAGTTCGTAGTCCTCGGGGGGCTGACGCGAGGGGTCGGTGGTATAGACCCCCACTTGGTCGAGCGCAGCCTTACGCATCATCACAGAGGAATGGACCATATAATTCTTGAACAAGAGCGCGAAGCGAAGCTCCGCATCCTCCGTCGGGTGATCGTGGAAGCGGCCGGTCGGGCGGTCGCCGACCCAGATCTCGGCACGGGTGCCGAGCAGGGCATGATCCGGATTTGCATCTAGAAACGCCACTTGTTTCGCGAGGCGGGTTGGCAACGCCCAATCGTCGTGGTCCTGCCTTGCGATATAGCGGCCGCGCGCCAGCGAAATGCCGCGATTGAGCGCGGCGGAAAGGCCCCTATCGTCCTGATGATATACCCGCACGCGCGGGTCGGCGACCTTATCGAGGAACACATGCGTTCCGTCACTCGAACCATTGTTGATCGCAATCACTTCGAAATCAGAGAACGATTGATTCAGGATTGTTCCTAGCGCCTTCGGCAGATCGGCGCCGCCGTTACGCACCGACAGGACGACGCTGACAGTCGGATTTGCGCTCATCGGATGCTTTGGGCGTGCCGCTGACCCGACCTCTCACAATCGCTTCATGCCCACACGCGCCAGGGGGCGTGGCCCGCCTGCCACAAGTTTTCGAGGACCATCTTGTCCCGCAGGGTGTCCATTGGCTGCCAGAAACCGGAATGTCGATAAGCCGACAGCTGTCCGTCGCGCGCCAGTTGCTCGAGCGGCTGCGCTTCCCACGATGTCATATCGCCCTCAATGCGATCGAGGACCGTCGGATCGAGGACAAAGAAACCGCCGTTGATGTAGGCGTTGTCGCCGGGCGGTTTTTCCACGAAGCTTCTCACGGCAGACCCGTCGAGTTCCAAAGCGCCGTACCTTCCCGGCGGCCGCACCGCAGTGACGGTTGCGAGCCTGCCTTGCCCGCGGTGGAATGCGATCGCAGCAGCGATATCAACGTCGGAGACACCATCGCCGTAGGTAAAGCAGAACGGCTCGCGCGGATCGAGATAGTTCCGCACACGCCTGAGACGTCCGCCGGTCAATGTCTTTTCGCCGGTATCGACCAGCGTGATAGTCCAGGGCTCAACTGTGCTTTGATGATACGTGACGGTGTTTTTGGCAGCATCAATCGTGACGTCGGAATGATGGAGTACAAAATTCATGAAGTATTCTTTGATCATGTACCCCTTGTACCCCAGGCAGATGATGAACTCCTTGAGCCCGTGATGCGCGTAGATCTTCATGAGGTGCCAGAGGATCGGACGTCCTCCGATCTCGATCATCGGCTTCGGACGCACCGACGTTTCTTCAGCTATCCGGGTGCCCATGCCGCCCGCAAGTATGACAACCTTCACGATTTCACCTTCAGCTTGCGATTTCGAGATCGCGTCGATGACATTGAGGAAAATCCCTTGCCGCAAACCGGCGGCACATCACGTTGCGCGCTCCAGCTGCTGCTTAGCCAGTTCAGCGGCTACCGCAGCCGCGTGGATGCTTGCGTGGTACTGATCGCAAATCTCGTTGACCGGTCCGAACGCAGTGATCCTGCCCGACTCCATGATGACTGCTTTATTGCACATCGACCTTATTGTCCGGTCGGAATGGCTTGCGAGCACCATGACACGGCTTCGACCAATGAAGTCCTTCATGCGCGCCTCTGCTCGCTCGGCGAAGCGTTGATCCCCGGTGCCAATGCCTTCATCCATCAACAGCACGCCGGGATCGAGCGCGGTCACGAGGGCAAAGCCCAAACGCATCGTCATCCCGGTCGAATATGTCCGGACCGGGAGGGCGAGATACTCGCCAAGCTCACAGAACTCCTCGATCTCCGGAATCTTCGCCTCGATCTGCTGTCGCGTCATCCCGATCAGCATCCCCGCCGTGATGATGTTCTCGTAGCCAGAGTCCTCGCC
>JAJYAH010000109.1 GCA_021779635.1 Pseudomonadota bacterium
GCCTTTCTCCACCACGACGATCCCGAGATCGGCATTGAGCTGCTTCAGCCGGATCGCGGCAGCAAGGCCCGACGGGCCGGCACCCACGATCACGACATCGAATTCCATGGATTCGCGCGGCGGAAGCTCTTCAGTGCTCATGAATCTGATCTCAGCCCGGTTGAGAACGTCTCTAGGCCCGTTTGTTTCCGATTTTTGCCCGAAGAACAACCATGGAATCAGCTCACAGGGCGTTTCGCTGCGCTGCGATCCATCCTAGATTGACGGGATGCCCCTGACTCCAGCCATGACGCCTGACCGCGCGCCCACTGTTCAGCAATTGCTGACCTTCTATCTGGAGGCCGGGGTCGACTGTGCGCTATTGGAGGAGCCGGTCAACCGGCTGTCCGATCCCGATATCGTGCCCGGACATCGCGACATCCCAGCACCCCGCGAAACGGCGCCGACCGAACCAATCAGGACATTTGCCGCGGCTGTGCCGGCCGCGCGAGGGGAGCCGGCGCCTGGCCCGGAGGCGGCCATCCTCTCGGCGCGGGAAGCGGCGCGGACCGCCCCTTCGCTCGAAGCGCTGCGCGCGATGCTGGAAAATTTCGACGGCTGCGCGCTGAAATTCACCGCAACCCGGCTGGTATTCGCCGACGGCAACCCGCAGGCCCGCATCATGTTCGTCGGCGAGGCTCCCGGACGCGAGGAAGACATCGAGGGCCTGCCGTTTGTCGGGCGCTCGGGCAAATTGCTCGACCGGATGATATCGGCGATCGGGCTTGATCGCAGTAACGCCTACATCGCCAACGTCATTCCGTGGCGGCCGCCCGGCAACCGGACGCCGACGCCGCAGGAGACGCAAATCTGCCTGCCGTTCATCCAGCGGCAAATCGAATTGGTGAATCCCGATGTGCTGGTCACGCTCGGCAATCCCTCGACCCAGACCTTGCTGTCGACCCGCGAGGGCATCATGAAGACCCGAGGGCGCTGGTTCGATTACGATACCGGCACCCGCGTGATCCGCGCGCTCGCCACATTCCACCCGGCCTATCTGCTGCGCTCGCCGTCCTACAAGCGGATGGCCTGGCAGGATTTGCGCTCGATCGCGAAGGTGCTGGAGCAGGCGAAGAATTCCTCGTCCTGAGAGTCTGACTGAAAAAGCGACCAATGAAGTAGGGCTTCAAGTTCGTCATGCCCGGCCTTGTGCCGGGTATCCACGTCTTGCTGAGCTTAAGTCAAGAAAGACGTGGATGGCCGGGACAAGCCCGGCCATGACGTCATCATGGCGCCTTCGGCCGCACGATCCCCCATCCGATCCGCAACAATGGCTGCCGGCCGTTCACCAGCCACTCGAATGCCCGCGGCACTTCCGGCACCAGGCCGGGAAAGCGCCGCGCGATATCGGCAGGCGGCGTGCCTGACGTGTCGGATGCGCGCCAAACCACGACGCCGCCGGTCTGGTTGAATTTCTCCATTGTCAGCCACGGCGTCCGTTCCGGTGTCGCGTCGAGAAACAGATGAGGCCGCCCGGCGTCCAATGCGATCAGGCTCGCAAGCAGCGTGTCGCCGGTCACGGCCTGCAGCGGCCGGTTGGTCCGCCGCTCAAAGCTGTCGCCGAAAAAGCGCGCGATCGCGGTAGCCGGCAGCGACGTCGTCACCTCGGAACTGCCGGTCCATGGCAAGAAGAACGTCGTCGCAACGACCCCGAGCGCCGGCGCGACGACGGCAAACACCCAGACCCAGCGCAGGATTCGCTGACGCCGCAGTTGGACGAGATCGCCGGTTGCGACGATCACGGCCAGCCCCGACAGCAACAAGGCAATGCCGGTCCCGCCCGCGACATGGTCGATATTGAACAGGCCGGAGACGAGACTTCCCGCCAGCGCCGGGCCGATGGCGAAGAAATAAACAAAGTCACGCGCCAGCGGATCGACCGGCGGCCGGTAGATGATCGGCGCGTCTTCCGGATTGCGGCTGAACCAGCCGGAGTTGAGCGCCACCAGCACGACGATTCCGGAAATCGCCAGCAGCAAGCCCCCAAACAGGCCGGCCCAGTGCCGGACCCTGCCGCTCAACTCGGCGACCGCCGGCCATGACGGTAGCGTCAGGGCGTCGGCGCGGATCAGCCAGATCAGGTACGGCAACGCCAGCACCACGATCACGAGCAACGCGAACAGCGGATCGAACGACATCAACGTGCGCCGCCCGCGCCGGGTGGCGAGCGCAAATCCGGCAACCAGCAGCAGCAGGCCGATCGCAGCCGACGTCGTCAGCAGCAGAAGTCCGGCATCGATCGACCATGCGAACCATGCGTTGTGGCGCCGCTGGCCGATCAGTTGCCAGGAATGCAGCAGCAGCAGCGCCCATAGCGGGCGCGCCAGCACCAGAGGACCGAATTCGCCGCTGGACGAACCGAATGCCACCACCGTCATCGTCAGCAACACCGCGAGCACCGCCTGTTGCCCGCCGACGACGGCGCGCGCCAGCAGATACAGCGCCCAGAACGTGGCGACCCCGCAAAGCTGCGCCAGCAGATAGACGCCGAACATGTGATTGCCGGCGGCGCGGAAGGCGATATCGGCGAGCCAGAACGCCAGCGGCGGGCCGAGATCGGTCCCGACCCGGTATTCCCTGCCATAGGCGAGCACGGTGGCGAGATCGCCGGGAGGACTTCGATAGAGCAGCATCGCAAGGATCAGCCACAACGCCGCCTGAAACAGCACCACAAGCCAGACGACCAGCCGCGGCCGGGCGCGGATCAGTTCGATAATCAGCGAGGTGAAACGCATGAAACGTCCGAAATGCCCAAACGGACCTACGGGCCGGACCTGTAGCCCTGTTTGATCTCGGAGGTGTGATAGAGCGCGTGGGCCGTCGAGGCAACCGCGTCAGACGGCAGCGACAGAAACCTCGATCGTATCTCGGGCAGGCTCCGGGATGACCTTGTCTTCAATCGCCTGGATCGTCTTGTCTTCGATCGTCATCGCCTGATGTTTTTCCCGTGCGGCTGCGACAGGTGCAAAAAACCGGCGGTGATGCACGCTCGGTCCAAGCCGGTTCAGCGCCTCGAGATGCTCCGGCACGCTGTAGCCCTTGTGGGACTCAAAACCATAACCCGGGCAATCCTGCGCGAGCTTGCACATCAGGCGATCGCGCGAGACCTTGGCGATGATCGAGGCGGCCGCGATCGAGAGCACCAGCCCGTCGCCGCCAATCACGGCATCGCAGTCGCACGGCGTATCGAGCCGGTCGCGGCCATCGACGAACACATGTTTCGGCATTTCCGGCAACGCATGCACCGCCCGCTCCAGCGCCCACAGCGACGCGCGCAGGATATTGTCGCGATCGATCCGCGCCGGCGAGGCAAAGGCGACCGCGAACGACGCGGTCGCGCAGATCTGCTCGAACAGTTCCTCGCGGCGCTCCGGCGTCAGCCGCTTGGAATCGTCGATACCCTTGGGGATCCGCTTGGGGTCGAGCACGACCGCGGCGGCCACCACCGGGCCCGCCAGCGGACCGCGCCCGGCCTCATCGCAGCCGGCCACCGGCCAGACGCCGCGCTTGATCAGCGCGCGCTCGCGGCGAAAGCTCGGCGGCGCGACCGCGATCACACCTTTCGGCAGCCTGGCCGGCTTGATTTCGGATTTATCGCGAATCATGCCGGGATGGTGCGCAAGCCGGCCCGGCGGCGCAACCGGGAACTCCGCTTAATTCCCGCTATTCAGTCGCGGTGGTCAGTCCAGCAGGTGAACGCGCCGGTCTTCGCCGCTGCGATAACGACCTCCATGGAAACTCGTACGATCACTCTCTACCCGTCATTGCGAGGAGCAACGCGACAAAGCAATCCATTTTACCTTGCGTGTTGCTTCGGCCCCATGGATTGCTTCGCGGAGCCTGTCATCGGGCGCGCATCCGCGCGACCCGTTGGCTCGCAATGACGACTCCTAAAACAAGCTCAGCTGCTGGCCGCTGCGCTTCGGCCGCGCGAAATGGTCGGTGGTCAGTTTCGAACGCCGTTTGTTGAGCCCGAGCCTCTCGCAGGCGATCTCGAACCGGCGTCCGATCATCCAGGCCATCGGCCCGGTGCCCTTCATCCGCGTTCCCCACTGCGAATCGTAGTCGCGGCCGCCGCGCATGTCGCGGATCAGCGTAAAGACGTGCCGGTAGCGATCCGGATAATTGGCCATCAGCCATTCGCGGAACAGATCACGCACCTCCAGCGGCAGCCGCAGCAGCACGTAGCTCGCCTCCTTGACCCCGGCATGAACAGCCGCATCCAGAATCCGCTCGATTTCGGAATCATTCAGCGCGGGAATGACCGGCGCCACCATGACAGTGGTCGGAATTCCCGCCTCCGACAGTTGCCGCAGCGCCTCGAGCCGCCGCGCTGGCGTCGAGGCGCGCGGCTCCATGGTGCGCGCCAGCCTGGGATCGAGTGTCGTGACCGACAGCGCGACCTTGGCGAGGTTGCGTTTCGCCATCCGCGCCAGAATGTCGATGTCGCGGGTCACCAGCGCCGACTTGGTGACAATGCCGACGGGGTGCGAGGCACGCTCCAGCACTTCGAGAATGCCGCGCATGATCTTCCGTTCGCGCTCGATCGGCTGATAGGGGTCGGTATTGGTGCCGATCGCGATCATGCGCGGTTCGTAATCCTGCGCCGCCAGTTCCTTTTCCAGAAGCTGCGGCGCCTCGGGCTTGGCGAACAGCCTGGATTCGAAGTCGAGCCCCGGCGACAGGCCGAGAAAGGCATGGGTCGGCCGCGCGAAGCAGTAGACGCAGCCGTGCTCGCAGCCGCGGTAAGGGTTGATCGAACGGTCGAAGCCGATATCGGGCGAGTCGTTGCGGGTGATGACCTTGCGCGCGGTATCGACCGCGACCGTGGTCTTGAACGGCGGCAGTTCGTCGAGGCTCTGCCAGCCGTCGTCGAACGCGACGCGCGCTTCGGCCTCGAAGCGCCCGCTGTCATTGGACTGCGCGCCGCGGCCACGCCGCCTTTCGCGCTCGATCGCAACCGCGAGTTCGGGAAAAGGAGAAGACGCACCCGCCGGTTCGGAGGGCGCCGTGACCGGCGGGTGCTTGAGGGCATGTGAGGATGCTCGACTCATGCCCGGAACATAGCACGCCATAAGAACAAATCAAGAACATGGACCAACCTTCCCAACCGAGAAAGATTGACCCGCATTAAGCGGTCCAGCGGCGCTTGCCGCAAAAAGCTGCAACCAGAAGGCTGATTTGGATATGACAAGATGATAACAGTGCCGCGTTTTCCTCGCCTTAGGGCATCCAAGAGACCTCAATGCTGAGTGTCGTCATCGCCACCGAAGGCGTCGAACAGACCGCCGTTGCAACGCTGGCCGCGCTGGTGCCGGGCGCCGCATCCGGCGTGGTGCGCGAGGTGCTGCTGGTCGACCGGGCCGGCACCGGCGTCATCGAGCGAGTCGCGGATGTCGCGGGCTGCCGTTTTTTGCGGTTCGAGGGAACGCATGCGGCGGCGCTGGCGGCGGGAGCCCGGCAGGCTCGCTCGCCATGGCTGATGTTCCTGCATGCCGGCGCCGTGCTGGACTCAGGCTGGATCGACGAGACCGCGCAATTTATCCAGCGGGTCTCGATCAGCGGCCAGCCCCGCGCCGGAATCTTCCGCTATGCCCGTTCTCCCTATGCGGATGCCCGCCTGCGCGACGGCTTCAAATTCATCGCGCGGATGATCGCCGGGCCATCGGCCGAACAGGGCTTGCTGATCGCGAAGGATCACTACGAGCGGCTCGGCGGCTATGCGCCGGACGCCCGCCGTTCCGAGGCCAAACTGCTCCGGCGGCTCGGCCGCTCGTCGCGCACCCTGCTGCGGAGCAGGATCATAGTGGCGTAAGGCGCACCGATATACTTGCCAAAGTCAAATAATTATTTGACAATGGCAATTATTCAGGTGAGCCATGTCCCAGCAAAATTCCGACCGCCAGATATCAGCGGTACGGGCCTTCAATCGCTTCTACACGCGCAAGCTTGGCGTTCTCGATCAGCAACTGCTGAAAAGCCCGTTCTCGCTGAGCGAGGCGCGGGTGCTGTACGAGATCGCTACCCTCGAAAACCCGGCCGCCAAGGAGATCGCGATCGAGCTTGGTCTTGATCCGGGCTACCTCAGCCGGATCATCCAGAATTTCGACGATAGCGGGCTGATTACCCGAACGCAGCTGCCCTCGGACCGGCGGCAACATCAACTCGGTCTGACCGCCAAAGGGCGTCAGGCCTTCGCCAAGCTCAATCGCAGTTCACACGACGAGGTCGCAGCGTTGCTCGCAGCACTGCCGGACGGCGGCAGCGAACGGCTGATCGGCGCGATGGCTGTGATCGAAAGCCTGCTCGGCGCATCCGGCTACTCGCTTCCGCCAGCGATCCTGCGAGACCCCCGCCCGGGCGACATGGGATGGGTGGTGCAGAGCCACGGCTCGCTCTACGCCCGCGAATACGGCTTCGATTCCTCGTTCGAGAGCCTGGTTGCGGAGATCGTCGCGAAATTTATCGCCTCGTTCGACGCTTCACGGGAGCGCTGCTGGATCGCCGAGCTCGATGGTGCCCAGGTCGGTTCGGTATTCCTCGTCAGGCACACCGACGATGTCGCCAAACTGCGGTTGCTGCTGGTCGATCCGGCCGGGCGCGGCCGGGGACTCGGCCAGCGGCTGGTCGCCGAATGCCTGTCGTTTGCGCGGCAATGCGGCTATCGCAAGATCACGTTGTGGACCCAGAGCATCCTGGTCGCCGCACGCAAGATTTATCAGGACGCCGGCTTTGCGCTGGTCGGCAGCGAGCCGCACCGCAGTTTCGGCCAAAGCCTGATCGGCGAGACGTGGGAACGTGAATTGTGAACCGGCGCGCCGATTCTGGTTGCATCAGGCCGATGCGCCTTTCGCCTTCGGCCGCCGCAAATGCTCGTCGAGCCGCGGCATGATCTCGACAAAGTTGCAAGGCCGCGTCCGGTAGTCGAGTTGGGGGGCGAGGATACCGTCCCATCCGTCGCGGCAGGCGCCCGGCGATCCCGGCAGGCAGAAGATGAAGGTGGCACCCGCGACGCCGGCGGTCGCGCGACTCTGGATCGTCGAGGTGCCGATCTTGGCGTAACTCAGCATGTGGAACGCGATCGAGAAGCCATCCATCCGCTTTTCGAACAGCGGCTCGATCGCCTCCGGCGTCACGTCGCGGCCGGTGAAGCCGGTCCCGCCGGTCGTGATGATGACATCGACGCCCGCGTCGGCAATCCATCTTTTGATGATGATGCGGATCGCATCGACGTCATCGACGATGATCTCGCGCGCCGCGAGAACGTGACCGGCCGCGACGAGGCGTTCCGCCAGCGTCGTTCCGGACTTGTCGTCCTCCAGCGAGCGGGTATCCGAGATCGTCAGCACCGCAATGTTGAGCGGCAGGAATTGTTTTGTTTCGTCGATCGAGGACATGACTTGTTCTTCTCGTCATGCCCGGCCTTGTGCCGGGCATCCACGTCTTGAAAGTCCCGCAGAAGCAAAGACGTGGATGGCCGGGACAAGCCCGGCCATGACGGTCAATGCCGTTTCACAGAACCCTCACTACACACCCCCGCCAAACGTATCACACGCCCTCAGCGTTCCCTGCTGATAGCCGGTCATGAACCATCGCTTGCGTTGTTCCGCCGAGCCGTGGGTAAAGGAATCCCGCACTACCCGTCCGGTCGCCTGCCGCTGCAGCGTATCGTCGCCGATCGCGGACGCGGTCCGCAACGCGCCATCGATATCGCCGGCCTCGATGAATCCCGGCCGCTTCTTCTCCTCGCGATTGACCCAGATGCCCGACAAACAGTCGGCCTGCAATTCCACCCTTACCTGCAAGGCATTGGCGGCGGCCTTGTCACCGGCCGCCCGCAGTTGCTGCTGCTGCGACGTCACCTTCGGCAGGATGCCGAGCAGGTTCTGGATGTGATGCCCGGCTTCATGAGCGATGATATAGGCTGCGGTGAACTTGCAGGCACTGCCCTGACAGCCGTGAAACCTGGTCTCGACCTCCCTGAAAAATCCGGTGTCGAGAAAAATCTTCTGGTCGGGCGGGCAGTAGAACGGGCCCATCGCCGACTGCGCCATGCCGCAGCGCCCGCCATTGGTGACGTTGCGAAACAGCACGATGCGCGGACCCTTATAGGTTTGCCCGCTGGCCTGGAAGATTTCGCTCCAGCGATCATCGATCTCGCCGAGGATGCCGGCGATCATGTTGCCCATCTCGTCGGTCGGCGCGCCGGTCCTGGCGGGTGTCGTGCGGCGATCGGTTTGATAGGTCGGCGCCTGCCCGCCGGTGAGAATTTGCGCGCCGCCGATCAGGATGCGCGGATCGATGCCGAAGGCGTAACCGAGAAGGCCGAGCACGATGAGGGTGCCGATGCCGAGCCCGCCGCCACCGCCGATCGGAAGGCCGAGGCCGCCGCCGCCCAATCCGCCGCCACTATCGTCGCGACGGTCTTCAATGTCGTCGCTGCGACGGAAATCATCGTAACGCATGCCGCTTTTCCCTCATTCCAGCTTGCCGCAACCCGACGCCGACACCCAAGCTGCGCTTACGTAAAATTTCCATTCCATTAATCAATAACCCGCCCGGCAAAAATTGCCTAGCGTGAAAGAATTACCCGGTTAAGTCGATTTTTACTTTGGCTCGTCAATGTATCGCCAGTCGGTTGTTTGGTCCCGCGTCGCCGGCTGCGTCGCCTGAGTCAGAGCATTTGAGTCATGGTTGTGTCGCGTCGCGGGGCGTCTGCAAAGGCGCCCCGCACTCAATTTGAGTCCCATCCGAGTGCTCGTATCGTCGTTGGCGATTGCGTCGCCGAGATGTCGAAACTGCCGGCCGGATCGGTCGATCTGGTGTTTGCAGATCCACCCTACAACCTGCAGCTCAAGGGCGATCTCAAGCGTCCCGACGAATCCCATGTCGATGCCGTGAACGACGACTGGGACAAGTTTTCATCCTTCGCCGCTTATGACGATTTCACCCGTGCCTGGCTCTTGGCCTGCCGCCGCGTCATGAAACCGTCGGCGACGCTGTGGGTGATCGGCTCCTACCACAATATTTTCCGCGTCGGCTCGATCATGCAGGACCTCGGCTTCTGGGTTCTCAACGACATCGTCTGGCGCAAGACCAATCCGATGCCGAATTTCCGCGGCCGCCGCTTCACCAACGCCCACGAGACCATGATCTGGGCCGCGCGCGACGAGAAGGCCAAGGGCTACACGTTCAACTACGAAGCCTTGAAGGCCGCCAATGAGGACGTGCAGGCGCGTTCCGACTGGCTGATCCCGCTGTGCACCGGCGATGAACGCCTCAAGGGCAAGGACGGCAAGAAGGTCCACCCCACCCAGAAGCCCGAAGGCCTGCTGGCGCGGGTGCTGCTGTCATCGTCGAAACCCGGCGATCTGGTGATCGATCCGTTCAACGGCACCGGCACCACCGGTGCGGTGGCCAAACGCCTGGGCCGCAATTATATCGGCTTCGAACGCGACCCGAGCTACGCGACCGCAGCCGAAGCCCGCATTGCCGCGATCGAGCCCTTGCCGGAAGCAACCCTGGCGCCGTTCATGACCGCGCGCGACGCGCCGCGGGTGGCGTTCTCCGAACTGATCGAGCGCGGCATGATTTCACCCGGCACACGGCTGGTCGATTCGAGAAAGCGCCACGGCGCCTTGGTGCGGGCCGACGGCGCCATCATGCTCGGCGACAAGGTCGGCTCGATCCACCGCATCGGCGCAGTGGCGCAGGGCTCGGGCGCCTGCAACGGCTGGACCTTCTGGCACATCGAGACCAACAAGGGCCTGCGGCTGATCGACGAGCTGCGCGCCGAAATCCGCTCCGGCATGGCGGCGGGCTAATTTCCCTATCCCGCAACTTGCGTCGATGGCCGCGGCCGTGCGGCCGCCCTCACGAACTCGTCGGTTGCGCATCCTGCAAAATTTGAGCATGGACAAGCCGTCCGCGGACTTGGCCGCGCACCGATTTTTCTCGACAACGAAGCAACAAGGGAGAATTCCGATGCTGAAATTTTATTTCAACGGCGCGCCGAACCCCAACAAGGTCGCGCTGTTTCTTGAAGACTCCGGACTTCCCTTCGAGCCGGTGCCGGTCGATACCCGCAAGGGCGATCAGTTCAAGCCGGAATTTCTAGCGGTCAATCCCAACGGCAAGGTGCCGGCGATCGACGACAATGGCGTGTTCGTTTTCGACAGCAACGCGATCCTGCTTTATCTCGCCGAGAAGACCGGCAAATTCCTAGCGCCGAACACCCCCGCCAACCGCGCGCAAACGCTGTCATGGCTGATGTTCATTGCCACCGGCATCGGCCCCTATTCCGGCCAGGCGGTGCATTTCAAGCACTTCGCGCCGAAAGACCTGGAATACGCGCATAACCGCTACCAGTTCGAGGCGCATCGGCATTACAAGATTCTCGACGATCATCTCGCCAAGACCCGTTATATGGTCGGCGACACCTACACCATCGTCGACATGGCGTTCTGGGGCTGGGCGCGGATGGCGCCGTTCGTGCTCGGCGATGGCGTGTTTACAAAATATCCCAACGTGAAACGGCTGGTCGACGAGGTTTCGGCACGGCCGGCAGCAGCACGGGCGGTCGCGCTCAAGGACAAGTTCACCTTCAAGACGGACATGGATGAGGAAGCGCGCCATATCATGTTCGGCCATCTCAAGACCAAGGCGGCCTGATCGTATCAGCTTCGGCCATTGAAGCGATCGGACGCCTTTCGCAGTTGCCCACTTCGGCCTGCCATGTCATGACGCCATCCACACCCGGGGGCTCATTCATGACCGTTCTCATCGCCGGCGGCGGCATCGGCGGGCTGACGCTGGCACTCAGCCTGCACCAGATCGGCGTTCCCGCCAAAGTCTTCGAGAGCGTGCCGGCGCTAAGGCCGCTCGGCGTCGGCATCAACGTGCTGCCGCACGCCGTGCGCGAACTGATCGAGCTCGGCCTGCTCGACCAGCTTGACGCATCGGGCGTGCGCACCAAGGAGCTGGCATTCTTTTCCAAGCACGGCAAGCCGATCTGGAGCGAACCGCGCGGCATCGAGGCCGGCTATAAATGGCCGCAGTTCTCGATCCATCGTGGCATATTGCAACAGATCCTGCTCGATGCTGCGACCGAACGGCTTGGGCCAGCCAACATCCTCACCAGCCATCATCTCAGCGGCTGGTCGGAGACACCCGCAGGCGTCCGAGCGGATTTCATCGACAAGGCTACCGGCAAGCCTGCGGGCAGCCATGACGGCGCGCTCCTGATCGCAGCCGACGGCATTCATTCCGCGGTCCGCGAAAAACTCTATCCCGCGGAAGGCCCGCCGATCTGGAACGGGCGCATCCTCTGGCGCGGCATTACCGAGAGCGACGCGTTTCTCTCCGGCCGCACCATGATCATGGCCGGCCACGAAATCCTGAAATTCGTCTGTTATCCGATCTCCAAAGAGCCGGACTCATCCGGCAAATTCTCGATCAATTGGGTCGCCGAGCGGCACATGCCGCCGACCTATCAGTGGCGGCGGGAGGATTACAACCGCGCGGCAAGGCTCGAGGAATTCCTGCCCTGGTTCGAGGATTGGCGATTCGACTGGCTCGACGTGCCCGGCCTGATCCGCAACTGCCCGCACGCTTACGAATATCCGCTGGTCGACCGCGATCCGGTTGCGCAATGGACGTTCGGCCCGGTCACCCTGATGGGCGACGCCGCGCATCCGATGTATCCGATCGGCTCCAACGGCGCCTCGCAGGCGATCCTCGACGCCCGCGTCATTACCCGCGAAATCCTGGCGCAAGGCCCGACCAACGCCGCGCTGGCCGCCTATGAGGCGGAGCGGCGGCCGGCCACCACCGAGCTCGTCATGCTCAACCGCCGCAACGGGCCGGAACAGGTGATGCAACTGGTCGAAGAGCGCGCGCCGGAGGGCTATAACGTCGTCACCGACGTGCTGTCGCAAAGGGAACTGGAAGACATCGCCGCCAACTACAAGCGCGTCGCCGGCTTTCAGGTTGAAGGCCTCAATGCCAAACCGCCGATCGTGCAGTTGAAGGACACGGCGTCACAGGCCAGCGCATGCTAGCTGCGTAGCGCTATCGGATCGCCTTCGCCGTCTCGACCAGCCGGGCGCTCGTCGTCGCCGTCGCGAGCACGGTAGCGTTGTCGCCGGTCAATCTTCCCGCGACGAAAGCAACCGTCTTGCCCAATTGCGTGACATTCGCCTCGCCCGTGATCGGCCCGACTTTCGCGGGCGCGAGAAAATTGACCGTCATGGTGATCGTCGCCGTGTAGAGACGCCCCTCCGACATCACGAACACGGCCGGGCCATGGTGTCGTCGAGCATCGCGGAAAGGATGCCGCCCTGGATAAAGCCGGCCGGATTGCAGAACTCCGGTCTGGCGTCGAAGCCGATCCGGACCCAGCCATCCCTCGGCCGGGCATCGAGCACGTGCCAGCCGAGCAGTTTGGAACATGGCGGAGCTTCGAAAAGGTCGAGTGCGGTGCTGATCATGGGAGCCTCTGTTCGGGCCCTTCACTAGCCCAGTCCTGCTGACGACATGGTGTCAGCAGGCCGCGGGCTCGACCGATCTAAAGATCGAGCCCGTGCGCGATCACCTTGCGCATGACATTCGGCAGCGCTTCGCCCTGCAGCGTCGAAACCGGCACCCAGCGCATTCCCGCCGGCGCAGGCGCACGCGCGGGAGCGGTCGCCGTGTAGACCACGAGCTCAAGGGGAAAATGCGTGAAAACGTGGGTGACGATGCCGGCCTTGCGGTGCCAGCGCCCAATACCCGCCAGCATCGGCGCCTGTTCCAGTGCAGCTTTGTCGCCCTGCGCGGCGAGCCAGTTCGAGCCCGGCACTTCGGTCATGCCGCCGAGCAGGCCCTTTTCGACGCGGGTACGAACCAAGAGTTCATCTCCGCGCGTGACGACGAACGCGGCACCC
>JAJYAH010000110.1:0-6570 GCA_021779635.1 Pseudomonadota bacterium
CGATAAACTGGCGAAATCGAACGGCGTGCTGTGTCCCCCTTCCGGGGTGGACCCGGAGATGCGCGCGCCAACGCCGCCGGATTTCGGCAACACGCCGGTAATTCCCCCACCGGGCAGCCCGGGCGGCAATCCCAGCGTGCAGCCGAAATAGCTGTACGATTACAGGGTTTCGGCAAGCGCGCCGGCTTTGCTTGACACGCCCGAGGCCTGCTTCTTATATGCCGCGCATTCGCGAGGCGCGGAATGACCGAGTCCGCGTTTGCATGCGCCGTGGCGGGGTAGCTCAGCTGGTTAGAGCACGGGAATCATAATCCTGGGGTCGGGGGTTCGAGTCCCTCCCCCGCTACCATGGATGGGGTGGCTACCAACCCCCGAAATTCTTCAGCGATTTCAATGAAATTGGCCACTATCCACGGCTGCGGCGTGACCTGTGTCCCCCATACTGGACACGGTCTTGAAGATGGCTCGTCACGCCTATGTTAGCCGCCGCGACGGCAGATACCTGTTTAGAGTTCGCCTGCCAGCTTGTCTGGCGGCGGGATCCAAGTCAGCGTTTCGGATAAGCCTGCGGACGGCCGACCATAGGGTCGCAGCCCGCCGCGCCGCCCGAATTGCGAGCTGGATGATGAGCGTCAAGGCCGCCGAGGACCCGAAGGAGGCGTTGCAAGCCCTGTGGCCGCGGCTGCAGACGCTGGCGGTCGAGCCTGTTCGGGATGAAGCCGATTTCGTCGAGCGCAGCGCATTCCAGACGACGGCCTTTGCGGCTCAGTGGGCCGTTCGTGGTTTGGCGTTGAAGCCAAATGACGTCGTGCCCGGGTGGGACGAGCACTTCGTGGCGCTGGTTCGCGAGAACAGCCGCGCGTCCAACGCGCTCGAAAAGTCCAGGTGCGTTGAAGGGCAGTTGGAGCGGAAGCGCCTGGAATACGCGCTCGCCAGCCAGCCGCTGGTACTGCCGCCGCCGGAGATGGCGATCCGTAATTTTGGAGCGGAGGTACCGTTTGCGCCCGTCCAGCCGGCGCCGGTGCAATCCACCAAGTATGTCCGACTGAAGATGTCCGAGGTGCTGACCAGGTTCGTGGTCGCTCAGAGGAGCCAGGGTATCGATGGTCGCGTGGAAAGCGAGGTCGCTCCGATCGTCAATTTCGTGATCAGCCTGCTGGATGATCCCGTCATGCTGGATATCAACGGCGATCACCTCCTCACCATCAAGCGGGAGGTTGCCGAGATCCCGCTCCCCAAGGGCTTCGGGCAGGACGAGCGCTCCCTCTACTTCCGCTGGTCGACGGCAAAGGAAAACGGATGGGTACGCCAGCGCGATGAGAAAACTGTCCAGCTTAAGCGTGTCAGCCAGACGACTCTGGACGGCAAGTATGCGCCAGGCCTGGCTGCATTCTGGAAGTTCGCGATCGAGCACTGGTTCGCATATGGTCCAGTCCCGTCGTTTGAATTCGGCACGAAGCTCAACCGTCCCGCAGCAGAGCGGGATGCATATAACGAAGAAGAGGTCCTCACTTTCTTCGGTGCGCCTCCGTTCACCGGCTGCAAGAGCATCGCTCATTGCTGGAATTCCGGGCCGCAGTACATCCAAGGCTACTTCTTCTGGGCCAATCTGATCGAACTGCTCGCCGGCATGCGTCCCAGCGAAATCGCACAGTTGCGCTGCCGCGATGTCCTGGATTTCCGCGGCGAGCCGTATTTCCGGTACGCCCCTTTTGCGCCGGAAGAGACGGAAAACCAGCGGTTCGACCCACAGCCTGGTGGAACGCGCGGGAAGACGAAATCGGCCTACCGGTGGATCGCGATCCACCGACTGCTGGTTAAGCTTGGGATTCTCGAACATCGCGACGCGATCGTGAGTGCGTATCGGCAGGCAAAGGTAAGGGAAGCCGGCGGTCGGGATCAGCTCTCGGAAGAGCAACTCGCGGCTATCGACGACGCGGCCTACGAGCAATGGCTGTTTCCGGATTGGAAGGTGTACGTAAGGCCCAAGACCGAGCAGATCATGTGGAGCCACGTCCTGACAAAGGCGTGCACATATGGCCTCAAGAAGCTGAATATCCACCGGCCTGGTCTTTCGAATTACTCGGCGCGACATGCCTTCAAGGGCATGATCGACGATGTTCAGGGCCTGAGCGAACGTTCGCGCAAGGTGATCTTTGGCCATTCGACCAAGGGAAACGTTTCGGACGGCTATGGTCCCAAGGTGATCAGCGAACAGCAGGCCAAGATTGTCCAACAGCTCACGAACAGAACGATCTGGCGTCTCGCCAAGACCTTGCTCCGGGCTAAGCGAAAGGCAGAGCGCGCGGAGTTGCGGCTAGTCGATGCGTGGAAGATCGATAAACGTACGAGGGACGCGAAGCTGCAAGCGGTTCTTGCAAAGCGGGCCGAACAGTACCAATAGTCGATCCTGCTAACCGCGCGGATGTCAGGTAGAGATTCTAGCGCTGTCGCGCTGTCTCGGCCCATGCGGGTGACAATCCTTCACGCAAGCACAGTGAGCTTCTCGCCGGAGGCACTCGGTCACGCATTTGCCTGTAGCATCGCTATCACTAATGCGCGCGCCGGGTGCCTTCTTAACCGGTCTCGGCGCTGCAGTCGGTCCCGCATCCCCTATGCTGATGCTCCTGCGGCTGCACTTTCCTCGGCCTCTGCTTGTGCCCGGCCTATCTGAGAGCCACACCAACCCGGCGACCTCAAGGCCAAGCCCTTTCGGGCGCTACGATGTGAATCGGCGCGATGAAGTGATCCCATCCAGATCAATTCTATCAATGGCTTGGCGTGCCGATCGGCGTCGGGACCACACGCCGATTCACATCCTGCCGGCGCGCCAGCTATCCCTTCCCGCTTTTACGCGGGCCTGGGCCTGCTTTCGCATTGAGTACCGGAGCCGCCGAGACGATCGTAATCGTCTGCGAGGCTCGGGTGAGCGCCACGTAAAGATCGTTACGGCTGAGCTTCTCCGGCGCAACGATGATGGCGTGATCGAACTGCAGCCCCTTCACCAGTAATGTGCTGCCGACGGACCGCTGCGCCAGCCGTCGCCCGGCATGCCGCATCTTGTTCTGAACATGCCAGGCCGCATCTTCGAGAGATGAATGCTCACCGTCGACCACCCGTCTGAGGGTGTTCCGCACGGCTGACAGCAGTTCCCTCCGGAATGAGGTGACACCAGGCTGCCGGCGCAGGCACTCCAGCAGGCTGAGCACATGCGAGAGTTCGTCCGATGCCAAGAGATCGAGTGCCGCGCGCTCGGCCTCGGTGAGTTTGTTCCTTGGCTTCCATCCCCCGGCGATGCGGATCACGCGGCGCTCAAAGCCAACCCTCGCTAGGCCGGACATGGCGCCGGCTGCCAGGTTAAGCACCGCAGTCAGCCGATCTCCTGCCGTGCAAACTTGGAGCTGCTCAATAAAGCTGCCCAGGGTCTGACAGGCCACCGGTTCGATTGCCGAGCATTTCAACCGGGCAGCCAGCGACCCCCGGATAACCTCGCTTGCTTTGTCGCCAATGACGATCAGCGTCTCCGCGCCGCGGAGTTTGACAGACCGTCCCGCCGAAATGTTCGCCTTAAGCACGTCTTTCTTATTTAATGACTGAGGAGCGATGCGAGATACGCACGTCGGCGCTGCGGTCAGGTCGACGCGGTTGAGCTTCTCCAGCTGGTCCCTGATGCCAATGAGCCAGCACCCGAGCGTTTTGTTCTTCACTCGCTTCCACCGCCACGGCTCGTTGAGCCCGCCGATCTGTGGAAAGTCAGTGATAACGGTTTTCCAATCGGCTAGCTGCTCGCTGCGGAAACCGAAGATGGCCTGCAATGGGTCTCCAAATACGCAAGTCGGTAGATATTGAGACAAGGCGAGAATCAAGGCGTGTTGCTCAAGGGTGCAGTCTTGATATTCGTCCACGAGCACCCGTTGATACGACGCCTTCAGAACGCCCGTGATGAAGCCGCCCTGAATAAGACGAGTGGCAGCTGCGTAGACGGCCGGCCACTCGTCTCCGCGAGGCTCTCGCGTTGTGAGGCCGGATCTCTTGGGGAATGCTGCCGCGAATCTCAATGACCAACCAGCAATTGTCTCTAGGTCCGTTTGATGGAGGCGGACACCTTTCTCCTTCATTCGCTGACGCAGAGAATCGACTCCCGCCAACGTATGGGTAAGAACGAGGCATTTGGCGGGCCTACCCGCGGCTTTCACCACGTCGGCAATGCAATCTGTCTTGCCGCAGCCAGCAGGCGCAACTACGGATCCGAGCCTCGAACTCAGAACCGTCTTGACGACAAGCTCATTGCTCACGATCTACCCAAGCGCGGATTTCGGCGATCGTTTCCGGAAACTTGCCCTTCAGCTCGCCGAGATACGGTCCGACATGTTTGCGCCCGATCCACTCAGCGTGGCTAATGTCCTTAAACCATCCGCGCTCCCGCCCATCTGAGTTGCCCTTAGTTCGCGACTTCGTAAGTTCACCTAGGGCAATGCGAAGGTCGACGTCTGACGCAACTTTCACGACGTCTGAGACGGATTTAAAGTGCTTTTTTGAGTACCACTTGGCAAGGCGGTCAAGAAACGACTGCTCGCTTTCCTGGAGCGCTGCAGCCGCTTTAATGAGTGCGACCACGGCCTTGTCCGGCAGATCCCGAAAAAGGTGATCTTCGGTTGCGTGACCTGGCGCCCAGCGGAAGATCTTCACACCAGCAGAGGTGAGTTTGTTCAAGATCGCTGTATCACGCGGCTCACAGTCGCTATCGAGTAACAGGCCTACCCAATAGCCGAGCGACCGGAAATAGCCTGCGATCGGCGGTGCCTTGTCCACTCCGCCACCCGAAATCGGCACGACGCCGGCGGTTGAAAACGGCAAAAGCCCTTTTTCGACCCAGAGGTCATCAAGTCCGCGAACCAGCCCGACCTCCGTCTTGCCTTCGCAAACCAAAATGGTTGGCGCCAGATAGGCCTGCGGATTGGCTCGCGGTTGGCTTTGAACATCCAGCCCTGGATAGGGCGTGCTGGCAGGGACGATAGTCACAACGCCAGCCTTGGGATCACGCCTGACGACGTTCAACTCGTCGACGCTCAATTCCTGGAGGACCACCGGTGAGTGCGTTGTCATAAACACCTGGGCCTTGGTCCGGCCGTCGGCTTTTTCCTTCTTCAACTGCCGCAGCAGCCTGGATATGCGATGAGGTTCAAGCCCGTGTTCGACCTCGTCGATCAGTGCCACCGATGCCTTCGCCCTGGCGTAATCCTGCAGCGCCGCCGTGAACAGCCGTGACGATCCCACGCCAAGCCGGCGAAGCGGTAGATTGCCATCATGCAGCGAGATGCCGCCACCCGATAGCCCCATGGCTTGAACGTCGAGCATCGCATGCAGGGCATCGCCGACCGGCACGCCGAGCAGCTGCGCCGCACGTTTGACCTCGCCAATCGTCTCCGCGAAGAGGGTTTTCGAGTCCTTTGAGAATTCCTGTCGCGCGACGCGGCCCGCTTCTGCCATCAGCCCACGGGATGCAGCAGGCCCCTTGGTTATTCGGTTGAGCACAGACTGGCGGCCCCAGGCCAGATGACGGTCCGCGTAGGGGCCCAGCCGGCTCGGGGCGATGTCCTGTCGGTCCTGAAACGCCAAAGCGCGAGTACTCTGCTCGCCTTGCTCAACCCGCTGATTGAAAAGCGTCCAGTCCCCTTCAAGGGATTGATCGACGGTGAGCTTCACCGAAAGCACATGCTCAAGGTCATGTCCTTCGTCAGGTTCGTCCTCGAGTTTCTTCCCGGCCTCGTCCCAGCCCCTTAAGTAATGCCCGTACTGGTCCTCTTTCAGGAATTCAGTTGGCAGATCTCCGATCGTAACCGTGATGGCGATCGGATTGGCCTTCGGGTCAACGGCGTAGAAATCGGTGTCGTCAAAGGTGACCCCGTTGCGCGGTGCAAACGCCAGCTCGATGGCATCGAGAACGGTAGTTTTCCCCGAATCGCCTGGGCCGACCAAACAATTGGTTCCAGGCGCCGGATGCCACGAGAGCTGCTTGATCCCTCTAAAGTTGACTATCTCGACGCGAACGATTCGCAAGCCTTACCTCCCCCTGCCACGAATAGGCTACCATGGAGCTGCAACTAGTGGTAGCCGTTGGAATTAAAAGCCTGCGCCGGAACGTTTCTGGGGAGAGCCCACCACATGAAGATCAGCGGCAACGATCAGAAGGCGGTGAGTCTCCCGATAGCTTCTCTGCACAAGCACTGGATCACCGCCGATGCCGTGAAGGCTCGCATGAGCCTGGAAACGAAGGCTCCAGAAGGCATGCCGAACGAGTTGGTGGCGGCAGCGCAGAAATGGTCCCAGGTGCAGACAATGGCAGTATTCTACGGGCTTTTCTACGTCGTGATCGAAGGGTATCGCGAACTCGGATTGAAAGATGAAACCATAGATGCGCTGCTGGGAGCGAACGATTACGAAAGTCGGCTTCGTCGATTTCGTAATGCGGTCTTCCACTATCAAGCGGACCCCTTCGATAAGCGCTTAATCGAGTTTCTTGACGCCAAGGACAGCGAGCGCTGGGGCAAAGCGCTTTATGAGGCGTTC
>JAJYAH010000110.1:6580-12959 GCA_021779635.1 Pseudomonadota bacterium
AACCGGGATTGGTCGAGGCGCTGGAACCGGGCGCGGGGGTCGAGAAGGTCCTCCCGATCAGAGAGATAATCGAGAGTCTAGGCAGTGCAGGGCGGACAGAGCCTGACCGAACGATTGCGCCGTTCTAACGATTTGAAGAAGTTGATTTAGCCAAATGACCCCACGAAAGCAGCTATCTCGTCCGGAGCGCTTCGGACTCTGGAAAGCGTGGGATGGCTGCTGCGCATGGTGCTCTGAGAAAGTCCTGTTTAAAGACGTTCAAGTCGACCGTTTGATTCCGCTTGACGCTGTGGCTTCGGACGCAGCGCGCGAGATGATCGTCAATCGATATTCCTTGCCAGCCGGCTTCGATTTTTCGGGCCTTGAGAACTTGGTTCCGTCCTGCCCTAGGTGTAATCGCCTGAAGTCGAACCAGGTCTTTGAACCTTCGCCTGCCCTAATTCTTCTTATCTCGTCGGTTCCGAAGAGCCTACATACGTGATTCGTGCGGTCTTTGTTGATCAAGCACAGCCTTCCCGTTGGCGACGGCACCACGGCCGGCAAGGTCGGGTGAATAGGCCCGCAGCGCGGGCCGGCAAGGGCATCCACCCGTGCTCAGCGCGCGTAAAACATGGACGCGCGCCGGAGCCTCGGGCGGAGCCTTGTTGCCCGCCCGCTCACCCCTGCGAGCCTCCCATTCTCCCGACTGGCAGCGATATGGGCCAGGGGCTGAAAGAAATGCCAAGCAGGGATAAGCTTCGCTTCGAACTCATTCCCGAGCCGCTTTGGGGGCCTAAAGCTCCGCTGGAACATCGTGGGCAGCGGCCACGGCCTCTATCCGTCGCGAAAAACATGCCTTTTTGCGGTCAGCGCCGGTAAAAGTCACCATCAGAGCGTGATGATTCGCGGCCAAGAGGGACACCGACCGGATGCCGGTTTTGCAATGGCTGGACCGAGATAAAGACGTCGAGACGGCAGAGGTTGTGCCTTATCGGTTGTTAGAGGCTGACGACACGCACAGCGCTGGTAACGCCGAAACGCCAAACATGCTGATTCAAGGTGACAACCTTGAAGCGCTCAAGGCACTGCTGCCTTACTATGCCGGGCGCGTGAAGTGCATCTTCATCGATCCACCGTACAATACACGCAGTGCGTTCGAGCATTACGACGACAATCTTGAGCACAGCCAGTGGCTCGCAATGATGTTTCCACGTCTTCAGCTATTGCGCGATCTCCTCGCTGAAGACGGTTCGATCTGGATGTCGATTGACGACAACGAAGGCCATTATCTTAAAGTAGTTACGGATGAGATTTTTGGGCGCAAGAACTTTGTTGCAAATGTCGTTTGGCAGAAAATCTTCTCACCAAAGAACACCGCAAAGCATTTTTCCGAAGACCACGATCATATCCTCGTCTACGCGAAAAATGGCGAGAACTGGCGGCCCAACGAACTGCCACGTTCGGACAAGATGAATGCGAACTATCGCAACCCTGATAACGATCGACGCGGCCCTTGGACTTCTGGCG
This sequence comes from Pseudomonadota bacterium, assembly GCA_021779635.1. The sequence continues at coordinate 8,087 of JAJYAH010000110.1, forward strand.
ACGTGTCCGCCCGAAACTTCTACGGTGCAGGGACCTATCCGATAACTTGCCCAAGCGGTCGGGTAATTCCTGGACCGCCGAATGGCATGTACTGGCGTGTCTCAAAAGAAAAATTCGCGGAAATGGATGCCGACAACCGTATTTGGTGGGGCGCGGAGGGGAACAACACGCCACGGATAAAGCGGTTTCTTTCAGAGGTAAAGCAGGGTGTCGTTCCACAAACAATGTGGATGAACTCCGAGGTTGGAAACACGCAAGAGGCAAAGAAAGAAGTAGTTGCCATCTTCGGCGCAGACAATTTTATGACGCCAAAGCCTGAGAGACTTCTGAATAGGGTTATCCATATCGCTACAAATCCCGGAGACCTCGTCCTCGACTCCTTCCTCGGCTCTGGCACGACTGCTGCTGTCGCTCACAAGCTAGGGCGACAGTATATTGGGATTGAGATGGGGGATCAGGCTCTCACGCATTGTGCTCCACGTCTGAAAAAGGTCATTGAAGGCGAACAGGGCGGCATTTCTGAAGCTGTCGGCTGGAAAGGTGGCGGTGGTTTTCGCTTCTATAAGCTTGGCGCGTCCATCTTCGATACCGACGGCCGGATCAATCCAGAAATCCGGTTTGCGCATCTAGCCGCCCACGTCTGGTTTTCGGAAACGCACATGGCTTTGCACAAGAGGGCTCGCAGCCCCTTGCTCGGCCGCCACAACGGTACGGCCTATTACTTGCTCTACAACGGGATTCTCGGAGATAAGCGGCCGGACGGCGGCAACGTTCTCACCGTGAAGGTCTTGAATGAGCTGCCCGCCTTTGAGGGCCAAAAAGTCATCTATGGCGAGGCCTGCCGCATCGGAGCCGCGCGCCTCAGAGACCTCGGCATTGTTTTCAAACAAACGCCCTACGATTTGAAAGCCCGATAAAGATGTTCGCGCTCAAAAAGTACCAGGTTGCAAGCTTGTCGGTCCTGACAAGCTATCTCGAAGCCGCGCGCACCATTGGCGCAAGGCGAGCTTTCGATGAAATGGACAGGATCGGAGTTAAAGAAACCCGCAAATATCGCCCGCTTGAAGGGATGGAGACGGCACCGTACGTCTGTCTACGATTACCTACCGGTGGCGGCAAAACGCTGCTTTCCGCTCACACCGCCAAGATCGCGGCAGATGCGTACCTGGAACGCGAGTTTCCAATCGTACTGTGGCTGGTGCCCACCAACACGATCCGCACCCAAACGCTTGAAACTCTCAAGAAGCCGGGCAATCCCAATTACGAAACACTGCACGCGGCATTTGACGGGAAGGTGCGTGTGCTCGACATTGCCGATTTTCCCCAGCTCACGCCTGCCGATTTACAGACTAGCGCCTGTGTGATCGTCGGCACGATGCAGACCCTCCGCGTCACGAACACCGATGGGCGAAAAGTATACGCCCACAACGAAAATCTCGAACCACACTTCTCCAGCATCCCGCCGACTGCCCCAGGATTAGAGCGGATCGAAGAGGGAGACGCCAAAGGTCAAATCAAGTTTTCATTGCGCAACCTGCTTGCCTGGCACCGGCCGCTGGTAATCGTCGATGAAGCGCACAACAACACTTCTCCCCTGAGTCTTGAGGTGTTGCAGCGGGTGAACGCTGCTTGCGTGGTGGAATTTACCGCCACGCCTGCCAGCGACAGCAACTTGCTGCACAACGTCTCCGCCACAGAGCTCAAGGCGGAAGAGATGATCAAGCTACCCATTCGCTTGGTCGAGCATAAGAACTGGGAAGACGCTGTGCGGGACAGCATTCTGACGCGGCAGCGCCTGCACGACCTCGCCAGCAAGGACAGCGACTACATTCGGCCGATTGTATTGTTTCAGGCTGAGGAAAAGGGAAAAGAGGTCACCAAGGAAGTTCTCCTAAAACACCTCATCGAGCAGGAAAAAATCCCGCGGGACAAAATCGCCGTGGTGACAGGGGATCAGAAAGAGCTTGATGGCATCAATCTGTTTGCGCGCGATTGCCTCATCGATTTTGTCATCACCGTTGAAGCTCTCAAGGAAGGTTGGGATTGCTCCTTCGCGTACGTATTCTGCTCGGCCGCCAGCGTTCATTCCAAGAAGGACGTGGAACAGATCCTCGGCCGAGTGTTGCGTATGCCTTACGCCAAGCGCCGCAGGGAGCCCGACCTAAACCGCGCCTATGCGCATGTGTCGCGCGAGTCGTGGCCAAATGCGGTGAAGCAACTTCACGACAGGCTTGTGGATATGGGTTTCGAGGACGGCGAAGCCGAGGGGTTCATTGAGAAGGTGCCGGACCTTGGGTTGACCGGTGGCGCTAACGGACCGCTCTTTGCCGCAGCCCCGCCGCCAACGATTGTCGATCTGCGCGAAGACCTTAGTGCGATCACTCTGTCAGCCGAGGAAGGGGCAGGGATCAAAATCGAAAAGACCGAGCAGGGCAGCCGCGTAACGTTTACTGGTCATATCGACGCCTCAACGGTCACCCGGCTGGTCGCTGCTATCGAATCCGCAGAAGTCCGCGAAAATCTTGAGATTGAGGCCAAACGGCACAATGCGGTTTGGCAGATACACACTTCACCAGCGGAACGAGGTGTTCGGTTCGTCGTACCCCAACTGTGTTTCGACTTCGAGAGCGCGCTTGAGCTTGCCGAGCAGGATGCTTTCCTGGATGCGCGAGGCTGGAGCGTGCTTGACTACTCTGCCGAGCTTTCGGAAACGGAGTTTGTTCTTACTGAATCTGGCGTGCAGTGGGAAATTGATCTCAACGTTGTCGGCAAGATCACGCAAAAGGCTGTCGGCCGGGCCGAACAATATGACCTCGACCTGGTTGATACTGGCTGGACGGAAAACGAGCTGTGCCGGTGGTTGGAACGCAAGGTTCGGCAGCCAGACATAACGCAACCGGTTTTGCTTGAATTTGTGCGGCGCGCTCTGGCCTATCTTGTCGAGAAGCGTGCGTTACCGGTGACCGCGCTCGCACGCTGGAAATTCATTCTGGCGAAAGTGTTGGTCCAGAAGATCAACCTGCACCGTGAGCAGGCCAGCAGGGACCGCTACCAGCAAACCTTGTTCGGCCCGGGCGCTGGCGTAGAGACCAGTTTCACCTTTGAATTTGACTTCACGCCGACAGGGTACGCTCCGCATTGGCTTTACCCTGGCTATCCATACCAGTTTCAGAAGCACTATTACTCTTCCATCGGCGAGCTGAAGAATAAGGGTGAGGAATACGATTGCGCGAGAGCCCTCGACATGACCGGCAAGGTCAAGCATTGGGTGCGCAACCTCGAACGCCGTGGGTTTTGGTTACCTCTCGCAAAGACCAAGTTCTATCCCGACTTCGTCGCCGAACTTACCGACGGCCGCCTTCTGGCTCTGGAGCACAAGGGCGAGGTCTATGCGACAAATGACGATAGCAAAGAGAAATCCAACGTCGGCGAACTATGGGAGGAGAAGAGCGGCGGCAAGGTGATTTTCTTGATGACCGTTGTCGAAAAAGGCAAGCCGGGCTTGTTCGAGCAGATTGCGGCCAAGGTCGGCTAACCTTTCTAGCCTAGGCGCTTCCCCAAACCTCAAGCTCGGCATGGCCGGCACGGACGAGGTGATAGTTGGCGGCGGCCAATACTTCCGCCAGGCGCGGTTCAAGCCCGCCCTTCGTTATACCGGGTTGAACAACGACCATTCCAAATCTTACGGGTCGACGTTTCGCAAGCTCCTGTATTGTGGCGACATCGCCACGGACAAGTTTCGCCACGCCCTTCTTGCGCTGTAGGCGATCCAGCAATCGGTCCACGAGACGCGGAAGGTCGCACCAGATGATCGATTTCACAGCTTGCGCACAAACCTCGTAGACGTCACCGACGCGGTTGCCTGGTTCGGCACCACCCGCGCCTTTGCAGTGATAGAGCGTGACGGTAACGCCGCCGTCATCGGTGGGCTGCATCACGATGAAATCAGCAGCTTCTCCGCTCCCGTGATCCCAGAATACGACGGTGTGCTTGTCGACGTTAAGCTCGCGTTCCAGAAACACCTGGATTGAAGCCGGCACCACGCGTCCGCGATTATCGGCGTACTCGACCGCGATATCGACGCCTCCACCCCTCCAATCGACTGTTTTAATGTGCTCGCGATTGAAGGGGGCGTATGGCTCGGCCGGCGCCGGAAAATGCTCTTCCCCGCAAATCCTCGACCAATCATCCAGCATCAGATTGAGCGGGTTATCATTTAGGGAATCAACAATGTCCTCGCTACTTCGGCCGAACAGAATTTCTGCCCTTGTCTGGTCGTCAGAAAGGTATGAGAACTGCGGATTTTCGGCGATCTTGAACTGTATCCTGGTCTCAAGCCGCGCGCCTTCCAAGAGGAGGAGGACGCCATGCTCATCGGACGCTTCAACCACGAGGTTAAATTGCGTCAGGGCATCTTCATACGTCCGGCCGTCAATCTCGTACCTGGCTAGGGGAGGGTCGATATAAATGTTCTTGTCCCACTCCGCCCACAAGGCCTTCGCCGGTATGCGGGAGACGATTTCGCCCATCTGCAAAAGATCGAGATTGCTGCCCGTTACCGCCGCTCTTCCATCAAGGATCTGGACTCGATCATGGTCCGATCCAATAATGGAAGACTCCTCCCCCTGGGGACACTGATTGATGTTTCCGAAGAAGGCGCGCCCGCCGTTCTGTACCGCAAGAATCTTCGTCCTGTGGTCTATGTGACGGGAAATACGATCGGCTCCAACAGGAGCCCTGTCTATGCGGCGGTGGATCTTTCAAGAAAACTCCCCCCGTCGGAGCTTTCCGGACATCCCGAAGCTGTTCGGCAATATTTTTGGGGATATCCGTCTTCCAACGACAAGATTTCGGTGCGGTGGGGTGGAGAGTG
>JAJYAH010000873.1 GCA_021779635.1 Pseudomonadota bacterium
ACCCTCTACGCCGCGCCGCTCGGCGAGCATCTGGTGTTCAAGGGCGGCACGTCGCTGTCGAAAGCCTATCAGGTCATCCGCCGATTTTCCGAAGACGTCGATCTGACCTACGACATTCGCGCGATTGCGCCCGATCTGGTCGGGGACAACGGCGAAGCCCTGCCGAAAACACGGAGCGAGGAGAAGCGCTGGTCCAGCGAGGTCCGCCGGCGGTTACCGGAATGGATAAGGGACACCGTGCAACCCGTGATCGCGAACGCACTGGCCGCCGAAAGCTTGACGGCGGCGGTCCGAGTCGAGGGCGAGAAGCTTTTTATCGACTATGAGGCGACAGCGACCGGGTCCGGTTATGTCGCTCCGAGCGTCATGCTGGAGTTCGGCGCACGCTCGACGGGCGAGCCGGCGAGCCTGCGCGATGTCGCCTGCGACGCGTCCGGTCTGATCGATGGCCTGATATTCCCGACGGCGCGCCCGCGCGTCATGCACGCGGAGCGGACGTTCTGGGAAAAAGCGACAGCCATCCACGTCTTCTGCGTCCAGGAGCGGCTGCGTGGAGACCGTTACGCGCGACACTGGCACGACGTCGCCCGGCTGGATGAAGCCGGCTTTGCAGAAACGGCTCTCGCAGATCGCGAGCTGGCCAATGCCGTCGCGCGGCACAAGGCTATGTTCTTCGCGGAAAGGGCCGCCGACCGCACCCCGATCGACTATGCGGCGGCCGTCAACGGCGGCTTGCAGCTCGTGCCCGTCGGCGATGGCGCGAAGGCGCTGGGGGACGACTATGCCCGTATGGTCGAGGACGGGCTGCTCTTCGACGATGCCGAACCGTTCGAGGCGCTCATGGCGCGGTGCGCAGATATAGCTGCGCGAGCTAACAGCGCGGCCAAATAAGAAATCGGAATCGAGGGGCGAACATGAGCGAGGTCGACGAAGGGCGCAAATTCCAATTTCTGCGGAACGGCGATGCCGAACCTTCAGATCTTGATTGGAACAAGGGGATCGGGAGCGCCCGTCAGGCGATTTCTGAGGCCATGAACGCCAAAAACATCGCGTTCCTGCTTGGCGCCGGATGTTCCTCCTTGATGAAAGGCGGCAAAGAATTCGGCATTTCAACTATGGCGCCCCTGGCCAAGGAGTTTTGCGGGGAAACCCTGGACGCGCGCGCGGCAGGATTTTACGCCGAGCCCCCGGTGGTGGGCGGGGTTCCAGCGCCATGGCGGTTGACCAAGGCCGAACTCGATTATCTCGACGCGCTCGGAATCAATCTAAAGAAGGATTACAGCCGGAACCTTGAGCGCTTGATGGAGGTGCTATTCGCGCAGAGGTTCGTTCTGCGCCAGAGCGAGAACGCCGATCTTCACCCCTACCGCACTGTTCTCGATGGCATCATCAAAAAGGTCCAAGACTTCCTGTGGACTCGCGTCACCAAAGGGGTCTTCGCCACGGATGGCGACACAACCGTGCGCGATCTCTACGAGCGGTTTTACAAGAAGCTGGTCCTGCGAGATCGGTCCTTGCCTCGGCCGTGGGTATTCACGACCAACTACGATCATTTCAGCGAACTGGCGATGGACCGTCTGGGCATTCCATATGCCAACGGCTTCTCCGGTGTGGTTGAACGCCGCTTCAATCCGGCCAGTTTCCGCTATGCCTTAGCCGAGCAGCTTGACGTCGCCAGCCGCAAATGGACCGCCGTCGATGCCTTCGTCTATCTCTGCAAATTGCATGGCTCGGTCACTTGGACAGAGGACGATCACGGCCTGTTCCCGATTAGGGAGGTTTGGCCACCAGAGTCCACGAACCAGATGCTGATCTATCCGACGCCTGCGAAGCAGAACTCCTCGCTCGGCTCGCCCTATGCAGATCTGTTCCGGGAATTCCAGTCTCGGATCGTGCGCGAGCAGAGTGTCCTCATCACGGCAGGCTATGCATTCGGCGACGAGCATTTGAACAACATTATCTACCAAGCGCTCACGATCCCGACTTTCCGTCTGGTGATCTTTGCAACGCCGGATACGGACGGGGAGATTGCCAAGCTTCGCGCGCTTCGCGATCCGCGCATTTGGATCATTGGTGGAGACGGCCCTGCCGACGGAACCAAGGCGCACTACTTTGACATGATCGTCGAGCACTTCATGCCGCAGCGTCCCAGTGACCGGATCGATGATGCCGTCCGTAAGGTGTTGTCCGAACTGGCGCCGAAAATGGACGACGAAGGGAAGGATGGCGCGGCATGAGCCACGACGACCGCAAACGCGCGATCGGCAAAGTAGTCTCGGTCGCAGCCGACCGGTTTGTCGTAGAGATGCACGCCGGCACCGATAACTTCACGGTCGTCGGTTTCGACGACGTACACTATGTCGCGCGGCTGGGGTCGTTCCTGATGATCCCGGCGCAGTCGGAATATGTCGTGGTGGAGGTTGTCGGCTTGCGCGAGCGCGATGCGAGCGCGCCATCTGAGCGGGGCGATTTCGACCGAGCTGGGTCGTCCAAATACTTGGATGTGGTGCCCGTCGGCATGTTGCCGATGCGCGGCGGGTCGTTCCGCTTCGGCGTATCTGTATTCCCATCCCTGTATGCCGATGCGCTCTATGCCTTGGATAGAGAACTCGACCGCATCTTCGAGACTGAAAACGCCGTCGAGCCATCAGTCGGCCCGGTCGGCGGCGCGTGTCAACCTGAAGACGCCACACGCTACCGGGTTTTGCCTATCGGCAAGTCGGTGGTGTTCGAGGACTACGATGTCAAAGTCCGCTTGAACGAATTCTTCGGCGGCCATGTCGCAGTCTTGGGCAACACCGGCAGCGGCAAGTCATGCACGGTAGCCTCTGTGTTGCAGTCCCTCTTCGACAAGCCGGACGAGCATCACGCACGGGGGGCGACGTTCATCGTCTTTGACGTGAACGGCGAGTACCACGACGCGCTTGCGCCTTTGGCGAAAGAGGGCGGCATCGGCGTCCATCGTGTGACCCTGGATGGAACGGTCGACGGCTTCCGCATGCCGCATTGGTTCCTTGAGATGGCCGAATGGGAGCTACTGCTACAGGCCAGCGAGCGAACGCAGCTGCCGGTTCTTC